>NZ_JAGXKC010000010.1:0-105957 GCF_019091045.1 Stenotrophomonas sp. GbtcB23
ACGCGCCTACGCTGCGCTGCAGGACAAGATCGTGCTAGCGACCGCTGCCGGTGTCGGTGATCTCCACCTGCAACAGGCCGTCGACATCGTAGGTGAAGCGGACCCGGAAGCTGCCGTCACCGCCGCGCGCAGGATCCACCGGGATGTCCAGCCGGCCCAGCGCGATGTTGCGTTCGACCACCGGGTGTTCGCCCTGGAAGATGCCGACCGAGAGGACCTTCTGTTTGTCCGATACCGGGCTGATCGACTGCTCGCGGCTGATCGGCACCACGCTGTTGCGCGGGATCACCGGCAGGAAATAGCCGGGATGATAGCGGCCGCGCTCGTCCACGCGGGAAATGTCGATACCCAGCGTGTACGGGCAGACATCGGTCAGCACCACCTCTTCCAGGTCGATGGCGCGTTGTTTCAGGCCCGCCGCCAGCGTGGTCCCCAACGCGATCGCCTGGTCGGGGTGGATGTGGCGCAACGGCAAGCGGCCCAGCAACCGCGTAGCCAGGCGGCCGACCATCGGCATGCGCACCGCGCCGCCGACCAGTACCACGTCATCGATGTCGCCCGGGCCCAGCCGCGCATCGCGCAACGCGCGTTCGATGGGCAGGCGCATCCGCTGCAGCAAGGGTGCGGCAAGTGTCTCGAAGCGCTCCGCCGTACAGCTCCACTGCACCGTCGTGCCGAGCAGCGCGATCTGCAGCGTGCTGTCGCCGTTGCCCGACAGGCCATGCTTGAATGCCTCCATCTGCTGGCGCAGACGCGCCAGCTCACCGGCCGGCAACTGCTTCAGGTCGGTACCGGTATCGGCAGCGAAGGCCTGCAGCAGTACTTCCAGGAAGTCCTCGCCGCCCAGGAAGGTATCGCCCGCCGAGGCATGCACCTCCACCATGCCGTCGAACAGTTCCAGGATCGACACATCGAAGGTGCCGCCGCCGAGGTCCAGGACCAGGATCCGGCCTTCGCCCTCGCGGTCACGCAGGCCATAGGCCAGCGCGGCGGCAGTAGGTTCGTTGATCAGGCGTTCCACGCGGATGCCGGCCAGTTCGCCAGCGGTGCGCGTGGCCTTGCGCTGTGCGTCGCTGAAGTAGGCCGGTACGCTGATCACCGCTTCCTCGATACGCATGCCCAAGGCCGCTTCGGCATCGGCCAGCAGCGAGCGCAGGACCAGGGCGGACAGCTCTTCGGGCCGGAACCGGCGCTCGCCAAGCTTCACTTCGTGGTCGCTGCCCATCACCCGCTTGAACGTTGCCGCAGTGAGGTGGGGGTGGGTCACCAGCCGCTCCCGCGCGGCCCGTCCCACGAGTACCGTGTCGCCATCCAGGCTGACCACCGAGGGTGTGAGCAGGTCGCCGTAAGCGTTGGTGAACAGGCGCCCGCCTTGGCCGTCGTGCACCCCGATCAACGAATGCGTCGTGCCCAGATCAATCCCTACGATCATCCCTGCCATCTCCCCCTGAGAAGCGCCGATTCTAGCCAGCCCGCCCCACCCCTGACCATCGGGCGTTGCCCCACCGGCCCCCAGTGGCTAAGGTGCCCGCTCGTTCCGCCGTACTGGATGCACCCATGCCCGCACGCAAGCCCCTCAGCGCCGCCCTGGCCCTTGGCCTCACCCTCGCCGCCGGCGCCCACGCCGACGAAGGCATGTGGATGCCGACCCAGCTGCCGGATCTGGCCAAGCCGCTGAAGGCGGCCGGGTTCAAGGGCAACCCGGCCGACCTGGCCAACGTGACCGCCGCGCCGCTGAGCGCGGTGGTGCGTGCGGGGGGCGGCACCGGCTCGTTCGTCTCTGAAGACGGCCTGCTGCTGACCAACCACCATGTCGCCATGGGCGTGATCCAGTACAACAGCACCGCCGAGCACAACCTGATCGACGGCGGCTTCATCGCCCAGGGTCGCAGCGATGAGCGCCCGTCCAACCCGGATTTCCGCGTGCTGGTCACCACTGGCTTCGACAAGGTCACCGATGAAGTGCTGCGCGACGCGCGCGGCAAGACCGGCCGCGCCTATTTCGACGCGGTGGACCGCGCGAGCAAGCGGCTGGTGGCCGAGTGCGAGCAGGAAGGCAACGTGCGCTGCAGCGTGGCCGACATGTACTATGGCACCGATTTCTACCGCATCCGCCAGCTGGAACTGAGCGATGTGCGGCTGGTGTACGCGCCGCCGCGCGCCATCGGCAACTACGGCGACGAGATCGACAACTTCATGTGGCCGCGCCACACCGGCGATTTCACCCTGCTGCGCGCCTACGTGGGCAAGGACGGCAAGCCGGCCGCCTACAGCCCGGACAACGTGCCTTACCACCCGCCGGCGCACCTGAAGATGGCCATCGATGGCCCGAAGACCGGTGATTTCGCCATGCTGGCCGGATACCCGGGCATCACCTACCGCCACCGCACGGCGGCCGAGTTCGCCGGCCAGATCGATGCGGTGCTGCCGCGCCGGGTGGCGGTGTTCCAGCAGATGATCGACACCATCGAGGCGGCTACCGCCAAGGATGCGCAGGCCCGCACCCGCTATGCCGCGCAGCTGCAGTCGCTGAAGAACAACCGCAAGCGTGCCGCCGGTGAGCTGGAGGGCCTGCTGCGCAGCGATGCCAAGACCCAGCGCGCCACCGATGAGGCGGCGATGCTGAAGGCCACCGATGCGACCTGGCAGCCGGACATCCAAGCGCTGCTGGGCTCGCTGTCGCAGGGCGCGTCGATGGGCGAGCGCGATTTCGTGCTGGAACAGGCCGCCGCGCAGAGCCAGCTGCTGCGTTCGGCGTTGCTGCTGGAGCGCCTGCGCATCGAATCGGCCAAGCCCGATGCCGAGCGCGAAAGCGGCTACCAGCAGCGCGATCAGGCGCTGATCGAAGGCACCCTCAAGCAGGTCCAGCGCCGCTACGCGCCGGAGGTCGAGAAGGCGCTGCTGACGAATCTGCTCACCCGCTACCAGCAGTTGCCCGATGCGCAGCGCGTGCCCGAGTTCGACGCCGCGTTCGGCCGGACCCCGGCCGCGCTGGCCAAGGCGTTGGACGCGCTGTACAGCGGTACCCGGCTGGGTGATGAAGCCGAACGCCTGAGCCGCTTCGCTGCTGCCAAGGAAGGCAAGGCATTGGCGCACGACCCGCTGATCGACCTGGCCGGCCCGCTGGTGGCCGCGCAGCTGCGCCTGGAGGGTGAGCGCAAGGAGCGCGAAGGTGAGCAGCTGCGCCTGCGCCCGGCCTACATGCAGGCCCTGTTTGCGTGGCGGGCAAAGCAGGGCAGGGCGGTTTACCCGGACGCCAACCGTACGCTGCGCATCAGCTACGGCAAGGTGGAAGCGCTGTCCCCGCGCGATGCGGTGCATTTCGACCCGGTGACCACCGTGGCCGGCATCGTGGAAAAGAACACCAATGCATTCCCGTTCGATGCGCCCAAGCCGTTGCTGGCGGCCATCGCCAAGGGCGATTTCGGCAGCACCGCCGACCCGGTGCTGAAGACCCAGACGGTCAACTTCCTGACCAACCTGGATACCACCGGCGGCAACTCCGGCTCGCCGGTGCTCAATGCACGCGGCGAGCTGATCGGGCTGAACTTCGACAGCAACTGGGAATCGGTCAGCGCCAGCTGGTGGTTCGACCCGCGCTTCAAGCGCGCCGTGCACGTGGACATGCGCTACCTGCGCTGGCTGCTGGCCAAGGTCTACCCGGCGCCGGCACTGCTGACCGAAATGGGCGTGCCGGCCGAGTAGGCCGGCGCCCTTCAACGGGCCAGCGGCGTCAGCCCGGTCCAGTCCATCTGCAAGGGCGCGAGCAGCAGATCCAGTTCGTTGCCCAGCGGGTTGCCGGGGTCCCAGACGTTGGGGTTGGCTGCAGCGTGCGAGCGCTCTGGCGGCGCGGCGCCGTTCCACGCCACCAGGGTCAGCTTCATGCCGCCGCGGTGAACGCCTGCCACCGCGTCCAACTGCTGCGCACCCAGTGCCCGTACTTCTGTGGGCTGAAAGCCCAGCCGCTCGGCCTTGGCCAGCAGCTTGACGGCAATATCGCTGACTGCCAGCTCGCGCCAGGTCAACGTTACCGGCACCGGCAGCAACGAGAACTCGCGGCGCAGTTCATGCAGCAGGTGGGCATGGATCTGGCTCTGCGGCCGCTGTATGGCGGGGTCGCCTCCGGGATCAAGCGGCAGTGCCGCTTCCACTTCGTGCAGGTAGTGCACCAGCTGCAGCGTGCGATGTTCATCCGCACTGAGTGGGCCGAACGGGGAACCGGCTACCGGAACCGCCAGCCGCTGGTAGATCTGCGCCATCGGCCAACGACTGGTACGGTCAGCCGGCGGAGGGGTTTCAGTGACGGCTCGGGCGTTCCAGACCGAATACAGCAGGTTGCTGAGCGCGTTGCAGGTGACCTCGCGTTGGTCCGCGGGCAGCGAGGTTTCCAGGCGGTGGCGCAACAGCGGGGTGAGTATGGCGGGCGGCGAGGTGGCTACGGGCATGCTGGAACTCCGTGGGAACGAGGGGCGGTCAACGCTGCCTGCCCCGATCCACACGAACAAGCGGCAACCACGACGCCCCACTGTCGCTTGCACCCACACGCCACCGCACTGCGGCTTTTGTAGCATTTGGCGGGTTCCCGGGCGGCGGCTAGACTGCAGGCTGGATCCGGAGGAAGCGACGCACCACGTGACTGCAGTACGGGAACTTGAAGGGCTGAAGGTCTGGGTGGTTGAAGACGACCCGGAGCTGCTTGCACTGCTGCTGGACGACCTGGCCTGGCGCGGCGCGACCGTGCGTGGCCTGGACAGCGCTGAAGCCCTGTACCGCGCGCTGCTGAGCGACCGCTGCGACATCGTGGTGCTGGACGTGGGCCTGCCTGGCGAAGACGGCTACACGGTGGCGAGCCACCTTCGCGCCTCGGCCTCGATCGGCATCGTGATGCTGACCGGCCGTGGCGATCCCCGTGACATGGCGCTGGGCCTGACCCAGGGCGCCGACCTGTATCTGGTCAAGCCACCGGACCTGGACGTGCTGGCAGCCGGCCTGCACAGCCTGCGCCGCCGCCTCTCGCCCCCTTCCACCGCGCCGGCGCCCGCCACGGCGCAGCCGCGCTGGCGATTGGCCGATGACGGATGGACCCTGCACGCACCGACCGCCGCCACGCTGGCGCTGACGATGATGGAGCGCGGCGTGCTGCAGTTGCTGTTCGCGGCCAACGGCGGCGCCGTCACCCGCGAGCAGCTGATTGCCAACATCACCGACACCCCGTGGGATTTCGATCCGCACCGCCTGGATGTGCTGGTCCATCGCCTGCGCACGCGCGTGCGCAGCGCCACCGATGTCGAGCTGCCGATCCGCGCGCTGCGCGGCCAGGGCTACCTGCTTACCGCCTGACCCGCGCGGGTCTGTGTGAGCCAGTGTGAGCGTGCGTGAGCCGCCGGCACTGACTTGCCTTCACGGCAACATCACAATCCGCCCCGCCCGGCACCGTCGGCGACGTCTGTCGCCTGCAGGCCTGGGATTCATCTGACAGGGGACGTCTGGACCGGTTGCGTTGGGTACGCATCGTGCGGCGTTCCCTGTGAACGCTGCAGCGACCGGAACAGGGGAAAACGCATGTCCATCCAGAGCGATCGCGCAGGCATCTGCGCGGCGGCAACGCCGTTTGAGCGCACGCAGGCGCAGTCCTGGCGCTTGTCGCTGCGCCGCGCCGTGCTGGGCCTGCTGATGGCGCTGCCACTACCCGCACTGGCCATCGACCTGCAGATCACCGACTTCTCCGATACCGGTTACGACCCGGTGCCCGCAGGCACCACGGTGATCTACAACGTCAAGGTCGAAAACGGCGCCAATGACACCGCCAGCGGCAGCGTGACCCTGTTCGACCTGCCCGCCGGCACCGCGCTGGGCGGCACCGCCCCGGCGGGCTGCAGCGCCTCGGCGGGCGCTGCCGGCACTATCCGCGTGGTGTGCACGAACCCGGCATTGAACGCCTCTACGGCGCCCTACGAGTTCAAGCTGCCGGTCACCACCATCGCCTCGCAGCCGGCCACCATCACCGTGCGCGCCGCGATCGGTTTCGCCAACGCGCTGCCGCCGGCGACCACGCCGATCAACTCGCTGCAGAACACCGACCCGTTCTTCGGCAGCGATACCAACGTTGCCAACAACCGCACCAGCCAGAACACCACCATCCAGGCGGCGGCCGACCTGGAACTCAGCAAGAGCGCCACGCCCGATCCGGTGATTGGCGGCGGTGAAGTCACCTACACCCTGACCGTGCGCAACGCCGGCCCCAGCGTCACCACCGGCTTCCGGGTCGCCGATACGCTGCCGCCGAACGTCACCCTGGTCGGCGCGCCGACCGGTGCGGACTGGGCCTTCACCCAGCAGAACGGCACCTACAACGGCACCCTGGCGGTAGGCGCGAGCACCAGCTATTCGTTCCGCGGCAAGGTCAATGTCGGCACCGGCAACATCGTCAATTCGGCGGTGGTCAACGCCGGCAACGTGCCCGACCCGGTGCCGGACAACAACGCTGCCCAGGTGACCACGCAGGTGACCGCCGGTGCGGACCTGCTGGTGTCCAAGTCGGTATCGCCCGCGCCGGCAGCCGCCGGTTCGGTGGTCACCTATACGCTGACCGCG
This sequence comes from Stenotrophomonas sp. GbtcB23, assembly GCF_019091045.1. Classification (NCBI taxonomy): domain Bacteria; kingdom Pseudomonadati; phylum Pseudomonadota; class Gammaproteobacteria; order Lysobacterales; family Lysobacteraceae; genus Stenotrophomonas; species Stenotrophomonas sp. GbtcB23. The sequence continues at coordinate 6,595 of NZ_JAGXKC010000010.1, forward strand.
CGCAACGATGGTCCCAGCGCGGCCACCACCGTGGTCCTGCGCGATGCGTTGCCGGAAGGCTTCCAGGTCAACGGGGTATCCGGACCCGGCGGCTGGTCGTGCACCAACAACGCCGAGCGCACCGTGGTCACCTGCAACGCCGCGAGCTTCGCACCGGGCGCGCAGGCGCAGATCGCGATCCAGGCGCAGGTGCCGTCCACCGGCACCAACAGCAGCGGTACGGTGACCAACACCGCCCAGATCAGCGCCGCCACGCCGGATCCGGTGCTCACCAACAACGAAGGCAGCGTCGGCCTGACCGTCATCCCCGACGGCGCCGATCTGCGTATGACCAAGACCAAGACCCCGGCGCTGGTACCGGTGTGGAACAACACCGGGCTGCGCACCGACAGCGTGATGACCAGCACCCTGCGCGCGCAGAACCTGGGCCCGCGCACGGTCACCGGCAACCTGCAGCTGGTCGATACGCTTGCCGCGGGCGAAGAATGGGTCGATGCCAGTGGGCAGCCCTACGCGGCGGGCGTGCCCGTGACCGTGGGCGGTTTCAGCTGCAGCGTGGACCGCGCCTGGAGCGGGGCCCCGGCGCAGGTCGTCACCTGCACCCAGACTGGTGGCTACCCGGTCGCGGTCAACGGCAACTCCGCCGCGCTGACCCTGTACACGCTTGCGCGCCTGCAGGGCACGCTGGCCAATACCGCCTGTACCGGCGGCAGCGGCGGTTCGGCCGAACCGACCACCGCCGGTGGCATCAACCTGGATCCGAACACCGGCAATGACTGCACCGGCGGGCAGAGCCGCGCCACCGACGCCCGCGCCGACCTGTCCATCACCAAGCGCACCAATGGCGCTGGCGACGCCGACAACGTGATCCGGGAAGCGGATGGTGGGGTCAGCTACACGCTGCAGGTCACCAACAACGGCGCAACCACCACCGGCGTGGTGGTCAACGACCCCATCCCGGGCTTCGTCACCGGCAGCACCACCGTCACCAAGAACACCGTGCCGGCCGGCTGGACCTGCGATGTGGTCGGCAGCGGCTACATCTGCCGCTCCGCCGGCACCGCGCTGGCGGCCGGCGCCACCGCCACGATCGTGTTCACCGTCAACCGTGGTCTGTTCGACAGCCAGAGCCAGGCCGCCGGTACCTGCGGTGGCGTGGCGATGCCGGCCGGCCGTTTCTGCAACACCGCTGGCGTCAGCATCGATCCGACCGTGAGCGGGTCGATCGGCGAAGCCAACCCGGGCAACAACAGCGCCTCGGACTGGGTGCAGATCGACCCGGTGGCCAACGTGGCCACCACCGCCAAGGACATCACCTCCGGCAGCCCGGGCCGCGCCGGCGTCAACACCACCTACCGCATCACCTACCAGAACCGGGGTCCGTCCACGGCCCGCGGCGTGGTGTTCAGCGATACCTTCACCCTGCCGGCCAATGACGCCGGTTTCGTATTGATTTCCGCGGCGCGCACCGGCAGCGGCAGCACCGCGTGCAGCGTGACCTCCAACGATGCGGCGATCAGCTCGGCGCCCGCCCCGGGCGGCACCTCGTGGTTCAACACCGGCGGCGCGCCCGCCACGCTGCGGCTGACCTGTGCGCCGCAGGACATGGCCAACAACTCCACCCAGACCATGACGGTGGTGATCCGCCCGAACGTCAACAGCGGCAACACCGGTCGCCGTTTCACCAACGATGGCTCGTTCCATTTCGATCCGGACAACACCGGCAGCCCGGTCCCGGCCAGCGGCGTCGACGGCAGCGGGCGCAGCTACAACTACAACAGCCGCACCGACGATGACCTGCGTGCCGCCGCGCTGGATTTCACCGCCGGTGAAGTCGACCTGATCGTCAACAAGATCGACCAGAACTTCGCCGGCGCGGTAGATCCGCTGGGCTTTGACTCGCGCGTGGGCCAGGAAGCCAACAACTACATCCTGTACCAGGTCAGCGTGCGCAACGACGGCCCGTCGCTGGCCACCCGCACGGTGATCGAAGACACCATCACCCCGGCCAGTGGCGCCAATGTCGCCTTCGTCGGCAGCCGCACCGGCACCGCCACCACCCCGCAGGGCGCGATGGAAGCACCAGGCGTGCGCTGTACCGTTGCCCCGGGCAGCAGCAATCCCACCACGGCGCCGCAGACCCTGTCGTGCAGCATGCCCAGCGTGGGCGTGTCCACCACCGAACAGGGGGCGATCGCCGCCAACCAGACCAGCTACCTGTACCTGGTGTACCAGTACCTCAGCGCGCCGCCGGCCACCGGCGCGACGCTGTTGAACGAGGTCACCGCACGCTCGGCCGAAACCGAGCGCGATACCAGCAACAACAGCGCGGTGCAGGAAACCAGCATCCGCACGCGCTCGGACCTGGCAATGACCAAGACCAGCGTGGTGCTGGCGCCCAATGCCAACCCGACCCAGCCGCTGCCCGCCGCTGCCACCACGATCAGCCTGCGCCAGCCGTTCTGGTACGTGCTGGACGTGGTCAACAACGGCCCGGGCCACAGCCTGTCGCGCGACCGCAGCGGCGACAACCCGCTGCGCGGCGATGGCGTGGTGGTCACCGATACGCTGCCGGCAGGCCTGGAGGTGATCGGCGGCGGCGAAGGCACCAGCTGGCAGAAGGCCGGCAACACCGCCGATGCCGGCGTGGTCAGCAACGGCACCGGCAGCTGCGTGGTGAACGGTCGCAACCTTACCTGCCGCATGGGTGATCTGGCGCTGGACGGCCGCGTCCGCGTGCTGGTGCCCGCGCGCTGGACCACGGTGCCGGCCAATGGCGCCGGCCTCAACACCGCACGCGCCACCAGCGACCAGCTCGACCCGACCCCCGGCAATGACGAAGGCACCAGCACCCACACCGTGGTGCGGTCCTCGCTGACCGGCGTGGTGTTCCAGGACCGCGAGCGCAGCGGCACCGACGGCGGCACGCCGCAGGCCGGCGAACCGACCATTTCCGGCGTCGAAGTCCGCCTCACCGGCACCGATGCCTACGGCAACGTGGTGGCGCTCACCACCACCACCGACGGCAACGGCGCCTACCGCTTCGACAACCTTGCGCCGGCCGGTACCGACGGCTACACGCTGACCCAGGTGCAGCCGGCCGCGTACGTCAATGGGCCGGTGGCACCGCCCGTTTCGGGCGGCCTGGCGCCGTCGGCCGGTGGTACCTATGCCGTGGTCGATCCAGCGATCAGCGCCAACTCGCTCTACTCCGCCATCGCGCTGGGCGCGGGTGTGGACGCGGTGCGCTACAACTTCCCGGAAGTGCGCCGCCCGGCGTTGTCCGGCTTCGTCTACGTCGACAGCAACTACAGCAACACCCGCAACACCGGCGACGCCCCGATCGCCAATGCCACCGTCGAACTGCTCGACGCGGCCGGCACCGTGGTGGCCAGTGCCACCACCGCCGCCGACGGCAGCTACAGCTTCCCCGGCCTGAACCCGCTGCAGGTGTACACGCTGCGCGAAGTGCTGCCCACCGGCAGCTACCGCAACCGCCCGAGCGCGATCAATCCGGGCCTGGTGGGTGCTGCGGCCTGCGCAGGCTGCACCGTGGCCACCGGCGCGACCGGCGATGCGGCAACCACCGACCGGATCGGCAACATCGACCTCTCGCGCGGCGAAGACGCCACAGCGTTCAACTTCGGCGAAGACGCGGTCACCGCCATCTCCGGCCATGTGTACCTGGACCGCAACGGCAACGGCGACTTCGATGCCGGCGATGCCGGTACGCGCAATTCGCAGGCCAATGGCGGCCTGCAGGGCGTCACCGTCACCCTCATCGGCGCGGGCCCCGACGGCGCGTTCGGTACGGGCGATGACCTGCCACCGGTGGTGGTCCAGACCGACGCGCAGGGCCGCTACGATTTCGATGGCCTGGTGGTCGGGCAGAACTACCGCATTACTGAGACGCAGCCGCAGGGGTATGCGAACGCTGCGGAAAACGCGACCAACAGCATCACCCTCAACGCGCTGCCGTTGACCGGTTCCAGTGGCAATGATTTCGGCGAGGCGCTCGGTTCGCTCAGCGGCGAGGTCTACGAAGACTTCTCCAACGTGGCGGCCAACAACAACAACGGCCGCCGCGACGCCGGTGAAAACGCCATCGCCAACGTCACCGTGACCCTGTCGGGCACGGACGTGCTTGGCAATCCGGTCGCGCTGACCACCACCACCGATGCCAACGGCGGCTACAGCTTCAGCGACCTGCTGCCGCCGCAGGCCGGCACCGGCTACACCCTGACCGAAACGCAGCCGGCCGGTTACCTGGACGGCAAGCATGCGGCCGGCAATGCGGCCACCCCCGGCAGCACGGCCGTGGCCAACGTCATTTCGGCGATCGCCATCAACGCCGGGCAGGACGCCAGCGGCTACCTGTTTGGCGAACTGGCCAATGCGCCGATCAGCGGCACGGTGTACCTGGACCGCAACGACGACGGCGACAACACCGCCGGCGACATCGGCGTGCCCGGCGTGCAGGTGACCATCGTCGGCAATGGCGCCGACGGCGTGTTCGGGACGCCCGACGACACCACCGTCACCCTGGTCACCAATGCCGATGGCCAGTACAGCTACCCTGGCGCGATCGCCGGCCAGGCCTACCGCATCACCGAAACCCAGCCGACCGGGCTGGGCGAAGGCCGCGAGCAGCCGGGCAACGTCATCCTGATCGCCAACCTGCCCGCCGCCGGCGCCAGCGGCAACGACTTCGGCGAGCTGGCCGCGTCGCTGTCCGGCACCGTGTTCCTGGACCGCAACAACAACGGCGTGCAGGACGCCGGCGAGCCGGGCCTGCCGGGCGTGCAGCTGCAGCTGCCGGCCGGCACGGTCGACGCGCTGGGCAACGCCGTGGTCACCGTGGCGACCGATGCCGACGGCCGCTACCGCTTCGACCACCTGCTGGCCGGCACCTACAGCGTGACCGAGCAGGCCGCGCAGCCGTCGTTCAATGGCGTCCCGACCCTCAACGGCCTCACCCGTGCGGGCAGCATCGACGGCGCCATCGTGGGCGTGTCCACCGCCGTGGCCAGCGTGCCGAGCGCGATCAACGCGATCACGCTGACGGCCGGCAAGGCAGGGACCGCCTATGACTTCGCCGAGATCCTGCCGGTGTCCATCGCCGGCGCGGTGTTCTTCGATGTCGACAACGACGGCGTGCGCAACGGTGCCGCTGAAACCGGCATCGAAGCGGTGACCGTGCAGGTCACCGGCACCGACGACACCGGCGCCAGCGTCTCGGTCAGCGTGCAGACCGATGCCGATGGCCGCTTCGTGTTCGAAGGCCTTCGACCGGGCACCTACACGCTTGTTGAACCGCAGCAGCCGGCCGGCACCAGCAACGGCATCACCACCGCCGGCACCGTCGGCGGCACGCCGCGTGGCACCGCCACCCCGATCACCACCGTGCCCAGTGCGATCAGCACCATCGACCTGACCACGCCGGGCAGCGCCTCGGTGGACAACCTGTTCGGCGAGATTCCGCTCAACAGCGGCATCAGCGGCAAGGTCTGGACCGACCGCAACAATGACGGCGTGGTCGACCCGGGCGAAACCGGCCTGGCCAATGTGCGGGTCACCCTGACCGGCACCGACCTGGCCGGCAACCCGATCAGCCGCGATACCGTGACCGACGCCGACGGCAGCTACAGCTTCGCCGAACTGCCGCCGGGCACCTACGTGGTGACCGAACCGGAGCAGCCCACCGGCACCCGCGATGGCCGCACCGTGGCCGGCAGCACCGGTGGCAGCGTGACCGCGCCGGGCACGGCGCCTTCGCAGATCACTGCGCTGGTGCTGGGCGTGAACCAGCAGTCGGTGAACAACAATTTTGGTGAGATTCCGACCGCCAGCATTGCCGGCCGCGTCTACAACGACAGTAACGACAATGGCAGCGTCGACAGCGGCGAAGGCGGCATCGCCGGGGTCAGCGTGGTGCTGACCGGCACCGATGACCTTGGCCAGCCGGTATCGCTCACGTTGAATACCGACGCCGAAGGCCGCTACCGCTTCGAGGGCCTGCGCCCGGGCACCTACACCGTGACCGAGCCGACCCAGCCGCCGCAGACGCTCAACGGCATCACCAGCGCCGGCACCGTCAACGCCGCCCTGGTCGGTGTGGCCAGTGACCGCGCCAGCGTGCCGTCGGCGATCAGCCAGATCGTGCTGCCGCTGGGCGTGGACGCGCTGGAGTACAACTTCGGTGAGATCGGCGATTCGCCCGACCTGATGGTCAGCAAGGCGTCCACCAGCACGCGCTTCACGGTCAACAACCTGGCCGGTTACACCATCCAGGTGCGCAACGCCGGCCAACAGCCGAGCCGTGGCGAGTACACGGTGCACGACCGCCTGCCGGCGGGCCTGAGCCTGGACAGCCTGCCGGTGGGGACCGGCTGGAGCTGTACCGGTGAACCCGGCGCGGTGCGTTTCAGCTGCACCAGCCAGCGCGTGCTGGCCGCCGGTGCGGTATCGCCGGACAGCATCGCCGTGGTGGTGCGCGTGGCCGCCGCAGCGGCCGAGGCCGGCACAGTCAACAATGCCGTGCTGGTGGAAGGCGGCGGCGAGAACCCGTTCCGCGCCCCGACCGCAACCGAACGCGCTGCGTTCGAGGGCGAAGTGGGCAACCTGCCGGCGTGCGTGGACACCATCATCCACAACGCCTGCCGCGTGCCCAACAGCGTGCAGCTGGCCGCGTCGGTCGGCGGCACCGTCTGGTTCGACGTGGGCAGCGATGACCAGCTGCTGGATGGCGGCGACCGCCGTCTGTCGGCCTGGATCGTGGAGCTGGTGGACCCTGCCAACGGGCAGGTGGTGAAGACCACCGTGAGTGCGGCTGACGGCAGCTACCGCTTCGGCGATGTGGTGCCAGGCGTGAAGTGGAACATCCGCTTCCGCGACCCGCGCTCCACCGTGCTGTGGCCGTTCCCGGTCACCCGCGAAAGTGCCGGCGGCGTGCAGGAAGCCTGCGACGCCGACGCGGCGATCGCGCGCGGCGCGGTCAGTGCCTGCCGCACCACCGACAACGGTACCAGCCAGCTGGAAGTGGTGCTGCGCGCCGGTGACCACCTGCCGCAGCAGAGCCTGCCGGTAGACCCATCGGGCGTGGTGTACGACGCCACCACCCGCGACCCGGTACCGGGTTCGATCGTGACCCTGGCGCCGGTTGGCCTGTGCAGCGGGTATGACCCGCGAACCAGCGTGCTCAATGCAGCCGGTGGTGGCTATCGCATTGACGGCAACACGATTGCGATGACCGTTGGCAGCGAAGGCTTCTACCAGTTCGCGTTTGGTCCGGCGGCGCCGGCACGTTGCGAGTTCCAGTTGACGGTGACTCCGCCGGGTGGCTACACCTTCGTGTCGAGCATGATCCCGCCGCAGGCCAGCGCGTTGTCGCCGGCCGGCGGTGCCGGTGCCAACCATGTCGTGCAGGCCAACACCCAGGCGCCGACCGGCGCGGTGGGTACGGCGACCGAGTACTACCTGACCCTGTTCGCGGGTTCGGCCACCGCAGCGATCGTGCACAACCATCTGCCGCTGGATACGGCGGTGGCCACGGGCCTGGCGATCACCAAGACCGGCGACCGCCAGACCGCCGAAATCGGCGACACCGTGCAGTACACCATCACCGTGCGCCAGACCGCCGGCAGTGCGCTGGCCGCGTTGAACGTGATCGACCGCCTGCCGCGTGGCTTCACCTACATCGACGGCACCGCGCGTGCCGACGGCCGTGCGGTGGCCGACCCGGCCGGCAAGCCCGGCCCGCTGCTGGGCTTCGCGCTGGGGCCGATCACTGTCGGTGGCCAGATCGTGCTGACCTACCGGGTCCGCGTGGGCGTGGGCGCGCAGCAGGGCGACGGCATCAACCGTGCGCAGGCCCATGGCTGTTCGATCAGCGGCGGTTGCATCGACCCGGTGGCGGTCACCCCGCTGCCCGGTTCGCTGGCCTCCAACCGTGCCGAATACCGCGTGCGTGTCACCGGTGGCGTGTTCACCGAACAGGCCTGTGTGCTCGGCAAGGTGTTCATGGACTGCAACAACAACCACCTGCAGGACCGCGAAGAGCTGGGCATTCCGGGAGTGCGCCTGTACTTCTCCGACGGCACCTGGGTGATCAGCGATTCGGAAGGCAAGTACAGCTTCTGCGGCCTGCCGCCGCAGAGCCACACGCTGAAGGTGGATGCGAGCACGCTGCCGGTCGGCGCGCGCCTGACCACCAGCAGCAACCGCAACCTGGGCGACGCCGACAGCCTGCTGCTCGACCTGAAGAACGGCGAGCTGCACCGCGCCGACTTCATCGAAGGCAGCTGCGCCAACCCGGTGCTGGAGCAGGTCAAGGCACGCCGCACCCAGGGTGAGGTGCAGGCGCCGGAAACCGAACCGGGCCAGGCGCCGCTGCGCTTCGAGAGCAAACCCGCACGGGCGCCGCAGCAGGCGACCGACACGGCCAACCAGAGACCGATCGTGCATCCCAGAGCCACACCGCCCGCCGCCACCACGGAGGGCCAGCCATGAGCCATGCTTCCGTAGTGCGCCAGCTGCCGCGCCTGAGCCTGCTGGCCTGTGCGCTGGCAACCCTGCCGGCGATGGCCCAGAGCGTGGGTACGCCGGGCCGCTTCACCCCGGTACTGGGCGATGCCAGCACGCTGTACCCGCGCAGCCCCGCCAGCGTGGACGCCGCGCCGGTTGCGGTGCGCGCCGCAGCGGGCACGCTGGACCGCATCGTGGTCGAGCTGGACCGCGACGGCGTGCCGGCCGATGGCCAGAGCCCGGTGCACGTGCGCGTGCAGCTGCTGGACCCCAGCGGCCTGCCGCTGGCCGGCACCACCTACGCGACGATTGAAAACAGTGGCGGCCGGATCCGCCTTCCCGGCTCGCGCACCGATGAGCTCGGCCCGGGCGCGCTGGATGCTGACAAGGTCACCCCCGGCGTGCAGCTGCAGGTGGTCGATGGCGTGGCCGAGTTCGACCTGGTCGCGCCGCACGAGCCCCAGGATGTGCTGCTGCGGATCACCGCCGGCGCCGAAACCGCGCAGGGCAGCATCGGCTTCGTGCCGGAGATGCGCGAGATGATCGCCACCGGCCTCATCGAAGGCGTGGTCAACTTCCGTCGCCACGGCAATGGCAGCCTGGTTTCGCCGGTGGAGCACAACGACGCCTTCGACCGCGACATCCGTCGCTGGGAGCGCCAGTTCAACAACGGCAAGGCCAACGCCGCCGCGCGCACCGCGTTCTTCGTCAAGGGCCGGATCAAGGGCGATGCGCTGCTCACTGCCGCCTACGATTCGGACAAGGACACCCGCGGCCGCCTGCTGCGTGACATCCAGCCCGAGGAGTTCTACCCGGTCTACGGCGACGCGTCGCTGCGCGGCTTCGACGCGCGCTCGGCCGAGCGCCTGTATGTTCGCATCGACAACAAGCGCAGCTACCTGCTCTACGGCGATTTCCAGACCGGCGACGGGCTGGCCACGGCCACCGGCATCGGCGGCAGCGGTCCGATTCCGCAGCGCAGCCTGGGGACCTACAACCGCACCGCCACCGGGCTGGGCTGGCATTTCGAAAGCGAGCGCGTGCGCAGCAACGTGTTCGCCATCGAAGATTCCCTGCGCCAGGTGATCGAAGAGTTCCGCAGCCAGGGCAGTGGTCCCTACGCGCTGCGCAACAACGCGGTGCTGGAAGGCAGCGAGCGTGTCGAAGTCATCTCGCGCGATCGCAACCAGCCCACCCGCATCGTGTCGGTGCGGCCGTTGGCGCGGCTGGTGGACTACAGCTTCGAGCCGTTCTCCGGCCGCATCCTGCTCAACCAGTTCCTGCCGGCCTTCGACAGCGACCTCAACCCGGTCTCGCTGCGCATCACCTATGAACTGGACCAGGACACCGAGAAGTTCTGGGTGGTGGGAGCCGACGCGCAGGTGAAGCTCACCGACCGGCTGGAAGTCGGCGCGGCGGCGGTGGATGACCGCAACCCGTATGCGGAATTCCGCATGGGCAGCGCCAACGCCAGCTACCGGTTCGGCGACAACACCCTGCTGGTGGCCGAGTTCGCGCGCACCCAGAGCGAGGTCAACACCAACAGCATCAACCAGATCACCTCGCAGGGCCTGAAGGACGTCACCGGCGACGTGGAAGGCGATGCCTGGCGCGTGGAATTCGCGCACCAGACCGAGAAGCTGGAAGCGCGCCTGTTTGCCGCCCGTACCGATCCGGCGTTCAACAACCCGGCCGCGCCGCTGTACGGCGGTCGCGGTGAGTACAGCGCGCGCGTGGCCTACCAGCTTGGGCCGCGGCTGGAGCTGTACGTGGAAGGGCTGCGCAGCGAAGACCGCAACCCGGACGGTGGCAAGCGCGATGCCGGCGGCGCCGGCGTACGCATTGGCGCTACTGAACGGCTGACCGTGGACCTGGGCGTGCGCAGCATCCGCGAGACCATCGGCGTGACCTCGCCGTGGTCGTCCGGGGTACCGTTCGGCAATGCCGGCGGGCTGACCGGCGGCTTCGCCACCGGCGCCGGTGGCGGCGCGCTCGGCTACGGCCAGCAGGCGCTGGACCCGGCTACCGGGTTGATGGTGATCAACGGCAGCAGCACCGGCAGCCCGATCACCAGCGACCTGCCGGTGGGCACCGAGCTGGAATCGGACAGCGCCCGCTTCGGCTTGGGCTATCGCCTGAGCGACAAGCTCAGCAGTGGTGCCGAGATCGAGCACAGCGTGAGCGGCGAAGAACGTCGGCGCCTGGCCGCCGGGCTGGACTACCAGGTGTTCGAACGCAGCCGCCTCTACGGCCGCTACGAAAAGCAGACCGGCCTGACCAGCGCCTACGGCATCACCACCACCGACCGCGAGGCCGACGCGCTGGTGTTCGGTATCGACAGCAGCTACCTGCGCGATACCCAGACCTTCAGCGAGTACCGCCTGCGCGACGCGATCAGTGGCCGCGACGTACAGGCCGCCTCGGGTATCCGCAACAACTGGGACATCGCCGAAGGACTGCGCCTGTCCAGTTCGGCCGAGCACGTGAAGGTGATAGACGGCAGCACCGGTGACAGCACCGGCCTGGCGCTGGCCTTGGACTACGGCGCCAACCCGCTGTGGCGCGGTGCGATACGGGCCGAACACCGCATTTCCGAAGACGTGCCGGACAGCGACACCAACGAGGCGTTCAACACGACGCTGCTGCAGTTCATGCTGGCCCGCAAGCTCAGCCGCGACTGGACACTGCTGGCCCGCAACTACCTGCTGAGCACGCGGTATGACGCACGCGGCGACGTGCTGCAGGACCGCTTCCAGCTGGGCGTGGCCTACCGCGATACCGACCGCAACCGGATCAACGCGCTGGCCCGTTACGAGTACAAGCTCGAGCGCGACGAGAGCGGGCTGACCCTGGTCGATGGCAGCACCGTGGATGGCAGCAGCCAGGACGTGCGCACCCGCGCGCACATTGTCTCTGCCCATGCCGATTGGCATCCGTCGCGGCCGTGGTGGTTCACCGGGCGCGTGGCGGGGAAGTGGCAGCAGGATCAGTTCGCCTACGCCGACGGGGGTCGGGTCAACAGTGACTTCCGCGCCACGCTGCTGTCCGGGCGGGTGGTCTATGACATCACCGAGAACTGGGACATCGGCGTGCTCGGCTCCACGTTCCGCGGCCAGAGCGGCGCCAACCAGTACGCCTACGGCATGGAAGTCGGCCGCCTGCTGCGCCAGAACCTGTGGTTGTCGGCCGGCTACAACTGGACCGGCTTTGCCGGCGACCGCGACCTGAACGGCTATGAGTACACCCAGCAGGGCGTGTTCGTGCGCCTGCGCTTCAAGTTCGACGAAGACCTTTTCCGGCCGGACCCCGTCCGCTACCGCGACCCGGCACGCTGAGGATGCCCTGATGAACAACGCCAACCCGATCTTCCGTTCTGCGCGCCCGCTGCTGGGCGCGGCGCTCCTTGCCGCGCTTGCCGGTGCCGCACACGCCCAGACGGCGCAACTGCGGCCGCAGCAGCAGCGCATCACCGACGAGGCGATCCATGCCGACCATGCCACGTATGAGGCCACCCAGGGCCGCATCCAGGCGCTCAACGACGGCGGCCGCCCGATCCGCGATTACCACCTGTCCAAGGCACAGTGCTGGCTGGACGTGTCCTTCCACGAATACAGCCGCAACGACCGCAGCGATTTCCCGCAGGCTGCATTGGGTGAATCCGAGCGGCTGATCATCGGCATGGAACAGGGCGCCAGCCCGCTGCCCACCGACACGCCGCTGGTCAACAACGCGAAGTACCTGCGCGACGACCTGTGGCAGCGCCTGCGCGTGCTGCATGGCACGCCGGGCTTTGCCTGCGCGGCGCAGCAGGTGGCCTGCGGCGAGGTCGAGCTGGTGCACGCCGGCAACGAATTCAACCAGCAGCAGTGGCGGCATTCCAAGCCGTACATCCAGATCGCCGAGGAGCTGGTCAACGACGCCGAAGCGCTGGCCCGCCAGTGCGACGTCGCCCCGGCGGCCATCGCCGCACCGGGCCCGCTGGTGGCCAACGTGCTGTTCGAGTTCGACCGCGACGGCTACCGCGACATCCGCACCTACTCGCTGGAGAGCATCGACCGCGCGTTGGCCAGCATCGCCGCGGAGAAGCTGAAGCTGCAGGGCGTCACGCTGGTCGGGCATGCCGACCGCCTGCAGGGGCGCGGGTTCGACGCCAACCAGGCGCTGTCCGAGCGGCGTGCACGCACCGTGCGTGAGCTGCTGATCGGGCGGGGGCTGGACCCGGCCACGATCCGTTACGAATACCGGGGTGACACGCAGCAGGTGCAGCAGTGCGACGGCGTGAGCCCGCGCGCGGCCCTGCTGGAATGCCTGCTGCCCAACCGGCGGGTGGAAGTGCGGTTCGACGTCATCCGCTGACGTCGGATCCATCACACATCCCAGCGAATGGGCCGGCTGCCACTGAGACGCACCCACCCGGCCGCCGCGGCCTCTTCCGGATTTCCCAGCACTGCATACAGATGCGGTGCCTGGGTCCCGTCCTCGCCCCATATCCCTGCCCATGCATTGCGCCCGCCCTGGCGGGCGCCCTGCAGTGCACGATCGGCAGCGCGCAGGCTGTCATCCCGCTCCGCCGGTGCATCGCCGAACAACGGCAGGGGTGCCATGCCCACGCTGGCGGTCAGGGTCAGGTGCTGACCGGGGGCGAGATCCACCACCAGCCGCTCGATGGCCAGCCGCAGGTGCCCGGCCAGGGCCTGTGCCGCTTCCGCGCCGGTGTCGTGGCGCGCCACAAGGAAGGCCGCGCCGCCCCAGCGTGCCAGCAGGTCGTGCCGGTCGCAGGCCGCCCGCAGGCATTCGCCCACGGCACGCAGCACGCTGTCGCCGGCTGCTTGTCCATGGCGCTCGTTCAGCGCTTTGAAGTCGTCCAGTTCGATCAGCAGCAGCGCGCTGCGCGCTGCGCCGTCGTGGCCTGCGGCGCGTTCGTCGAGCCTGCGCTCGGCCTCGCGGCGGTTGGGCAGCCCGGTGACGCTGTCGGTCCGGCTGAGTGCGGTGAGCTGGCCGCGCTGCTGGCGCAGCCGCAGCACGAGCACCGTGGCAATCACCGCGACGGTGAGGAAAGCGATCACCGCGCTGTTGCGCAGCACGCGCACCCGGCCCAGGTCCTGTTCGGCATTGACCTGGGCGGGATGGATGCTGCGTTCGGCCGAGGCCTGCAGCCTGGCCAGCTGGGTGAGGGTCTCGCCCTTGCTGCGCGCCTGGTCCATCGCGCGGCCTTGGCGTGCGTATTGCAGCGCCTGCTCGCGGTGACCCAGCAGGGTGTGGATGTCACCGAGCAGGTCCAGGCCGTTGCGGACTTCTTCCACGAACCGCCCGTGCTCTGCCAGGCCCTGCGCCTGGGTGGCCAGCGGCAGCGCCACCGCGGCGTTGCCCCGGTCCATCGCCAGCCGTGCCAGGCGCTGCAGGGTCACCACCTGGCCCTGCGGATCCTGCTTTCCCTGCCAGGCCAGCACGCCGCGCAGCGCTGCCTCGGCGGCCTCCCGCTGCCCCGACACGCGCAGGATTTCGGCGCGATGGCTGGCGATGCGATGCAGAAACACGTCCTGGCCGCTCAGCCGCGTTCCGATCGCTTCGGCGCGCTTGAAGGCTGCGGTGGCTTCCTCGTACCGCTGCAGCATCAGCAGCGCATACCCATAGTTGTAGTACAGGATCAGGTCGCCCGGGTTCGGCGGCCGGTGCAGGTGGTCGCTGAGCTGCGTAGCCTTGTGCAGGTAGGTGAGGGCGCCTTCGGCATCGCCCATCGCGTCGCCACGGATCATCGCGATCTGCATCAACGCGCCGATCTGGCCCTGCACGTCGCGTTGCCGCACCGCATCGTCCAGCAGGGTGCCGGTCAAGCCGAGCGCGCGCGCGTGGTCGCCGCGCCACAGCAGCAGGTGCGCGGCCATGGTCCGGGCGCGCTGGATATCGTCGGGGCTGGCGTCGGCGCGCGCCGCGGCCGCCAGCAGGCGGTCGGGCAGGTCGGTGGTCTGGTCCAGCTGCCCCAGCGCCCGCAGCGCCACCCCCAGGCAGCCGACCGCGCCGATTTCCATCGAGGTGGACAGCGAGGGCGCGGCCAACAGGCTGCGTGCGAGCTGCAGCGAGGCCTGCGGTTCGCTGGTGAGCAGGGCATGGCACTGTTCCACCTGCGCCATCTGCGGCGCCGCGTCGAGCGGGCGCTGCGCCTGGGCGGGCAGCGCGGCCAGGGACAGCACAACGGCAAGCGCAGGCAGTCCGCGCCGGACTAGCAACAACATAGGCATGGCGACAACGACTTCCCCGGTCGAGTGCAGACGATCTACAGCGCACTGCTAATATACCGATGTTGCCGCCGCGCGCCGGCGCCGCCCCCATTCCCTGCCGCATGCCCGAGTCGTCGCCTTCCACCCGCGCCGCCGCTGCTGAACGCCCTGCCGGGCTGGGTCGGCGTACCGATGCCATGCTGGGCAGCCTGCTGCTGCTGGTGGGGCTGTACCACCCGTTGCTGGCGGCGTGGACGGCGTTTCGGCTCGGGGCGGGCCTGGACATGATGGTCCCGGCCATGGCCGCCGCCCACCTGCTGTTGTGCCTGCTGTGCCTGATCGAGCACCGGGCCGGCCGCAGCCTGCATGCCGCCGTGGTGTTCCTGGCCGGTGAACTGCTGCTGCTGGTGCTGGCCTACGGGTACTGGGGACTGGCCGCCCAGCTGCGGGTGCAGCTGGTGCAGCTGGTGCCGGTGCTGTTGGTGGCGGCGGTGCTTGGCCGCCGTCCGCTGGCCTGGACCGCGGCATGGCTGTGCGGGCTGATGGCCTTGGGCGGCTGGGTCGACGCGGCGTCGGGCCTGTTCCGGACCGACCGGGTGCTGCACGCGACCAGTGACCTGGCAGTGTCGGCATTCGGCACCGTCATGACTGCCTGGCTGCTCCACCACAGCGTGACCGGCCTGCGTGAAAGCCTGCAGGAGGCTCACCAGCGCAGCCAGGAACTGGCCCGCAAGCGCGACGAGCTGCAGGTGGAGATGCAGGCCCGCGAGCGTTCGCGCGACCAGCTCGTGCATGCCATGAAGATGGACAACGTAGGTCGCCTGGCCAGCGGCATCGCGCACGATTTCAACCACCTGCTGGCGCTCATCCAGGGCTACGTGGCCAAGGCGCGGCGCAGCGAGGGCGAGATCCTGCAGGCGGCCCTGCAGGGCGCGGATTCGGCGACCCGGCGGGCCAGCGCGGTCAGCCGGCGCCTGCTGGATTTCAGCCGGCTCGAGCCGGGCCGACCGCAGCTGCTGGACGCGGCCGCCACGCTGGCGGCGATGGCGCCCACGCTGCAGCAGGTGTTCGATGACCGCGTGCACTGCGAAGTGGAAACCGGCGACGTGCAGCGGCTGATCCACTTCGACCCGGCCCAGCTCGAATCGATCCTGCTCAGCCTGGCGGTCAATGCCAGCCAGGCCATGCCCGACGGTGGCCGGTTCACGCTGCGCCTGCAGCCGCCCGATACCGACGGACGCGTAGTCCTGCAGCTGCAGGACACCGGCAAAGGCATGAGCGAAACGGTGCGCGCGCGCTGCCTGGAACCGTTCTTCACCACCAAGCCGGTGGGACAGGGTACCGGCCTGGGCCTGGCGGTGACCGCCAGCCTGGTGGAGGCGGCCGGCGGTGCGGTGCAGGTGCACAGCCGCCCGGGCGAGGGCACCCGGATCGACCTGCAGCTGCCGTCGCGTCCGCTGGCGGCGTGAGCAGGGGCGTGCAGCGGCTACACTGCGGCCTGCGCTTGCGGAAACATGCCCGTGGTTTCTAGCTGGATCCTGCTGCTGGTGTCGGTGGCCTATGCCGCCCTGTTGTTCGGCGTGGCCTGGTGGGGCGACCGCCGTCCCATGTACCCCGACCGCCCGTGGCTGCGCCCGGTGGTCTACAGCCTGGCGCTGGCGGTGTACTGCTCGTCGTGGACCTTCTACGGGGCGGTGGGCACGGCGGTGCGTAACGGCATCGGCTACCTGCCGATCTACCTCGGTCCGCTGCTGCTGCTGCTGTTTGGCTGGCGCATCATCGAACGCCTGGCGCTGATCGCGCGCAGCCAGAACGTGGTGTCCATCGCCGATTTCATCTCCTCGCGGTTCGGCCGCTCGCGCCGCCTGGCCGCGCTGGTGGCGGTGATCGCGCTGATCGGCATCGTTCCCTACCTCGCCCTGCAGTACAAAGCCGTGGCCATGAGCCTGCAGGTGCTGACCGGCAGCGTCGGGCCCACCGGCTGGTTCAGCGACCCGGCGCTGTACGTGGCGCTGTTGATGGCGCTGTTCGCCACCCTGTTCGGCACCCGCCAGGTGGATGCCACCGAACACCACCACGGCATGATGCTGGCCATCGCGCTGGAATCGATGATCAAGCTGATCGCGATGGTGGCGCTGGGCCTGTTCGCCTACCTGTGGCTGGCCGACCGTGGCGAAACCGTGGTGCGCAGCGCACATACGCTGTTCACCGGGCTGCCGCCGGTGGGCTTCATCTCGCAGACCCTGCTCAGCTTCCTGGCCATCGTGTGCCTGCCGCGCCAGTTCCACGTGGCGGTGGTGGAATGCGGCGACGTGCGCGATGTGCGCCGCGCGCGGTGGATGTTCGGCGGCTACCTGATCATCATTTCGGCGATGGTGATTCCGATCGCCACGGCCGGTGTGACCCTGTTCGGCACCGGCGGCAGCATCGCCGACGACAGCATGGTGCTGGCCCTGCCGTTGGCCGAAGGCCGTAAATTCCTGGCGCTGGTGGCCTACGTGGGCGGCTTCTCGGCTGCCACCGGCATGGTCATCGTGTCCTCCATCGCGCTGGCCACCATGGTCAGCAACGACCTGGTGATGCCGGTGCTGCTGCGCCGCAGTGGCGACCACCAGGAAGCGGCCGACGTCGCTTCGCGGGTGTTGTGGATCCGCCGCATGGCGATCCTGCTGCTGGCCCTGGCCGCGTACAGCTACTACCGCGGCAGCAGCAACGACAGCACCCTGGCCTCGTACGGGCTGATGGCATTCGCCGCGGTGGCCCAGTTTGCGCCGGGCCTGATCGGCGGCCTGTACTGGCGCGGTGCCAGCCGCCGGGGCGTGGAGACCGGCATCCTGCTCGGCTTCGGCACCTGGATCTACACCCTGCTGCTGCCGGCGCTGACCCACGCCGGCTGGATGGATGCGGCCTGGCTGAGCGACGGACCGTTCGGCATTGCCTGGCTGCGGCCGCAGGGGCTGTTCGGCATGACCAGCTGGGACCCGCTCACCCATGGCACGTTCTGGTCGCTGCTGATCAACGCCGCGGCCATGCTGCTGGTATCGGTGCGCTGGCGCCCCGGCGTGGACGAGCGCCTGCGCGCCGCGCCGTTCCTGGACCCGTATGCCGAGCGCCCCTCCGTGGCCGGTGCCTGGCCGGGCCATGTGCATGTGGGCGACCTGCTGGCGCTGGCCTCGCGCGTGGTCGGCGATCGCCATGCGCGCCGGTCGTTCTTCGAGCAGGCGCAGTCGCTGGGCCGCGAGCTGCAGGCCTCGGCCCCGGCGGACCGGGCCTGGGTGCAGTTCACCGAACGCCTGCTGGCCGCCTCGATCGGCGCGGCCTCCGCGCGCCTGCTGCTGACCAGCCTGCTGCGCGGCTCGGGCATGGACCTGGGCGAAGTGGTGGCGGTACTCGATGAGGCCGGGCAGGAACTGCGCTTCAACCGTGAAATCCTGTCCACCACGCTGGAAAACATCAGCGCCGGGGTCAGCGTGGTTGATCCGGACATGCGCCTGACCGCGTGGAACCGCCGCTACCAGCAGATGTTCGGCTACCCCGATGGCATGTTGTACGTGGGCCGCCCGGTGGCCGACCTGATCCGCTACAACGCCGAGCGCGGCGAGCTGGGCGAGGGCGATATCGACGTGCAGATCAACCGCCGCATCGGCTACATGCGCGCCGGTTCGCCGCACATCTTCGAGCGCACCCGCAGCGATGGCCGGGTGATCGAGATGCGCGGCCAGGCGCTGCCCGGCGGCGGCTATGTCACCAGCTACAACGACATCACCGACTACAAGCACGCCGAGACCGCGCTGCTGGAAGCCAACGAGACGCTGGAACAGCGCGTGGCCGAACGTTCGCATGAAGCCGAAGTGGCGCAGCAGTCCAAGACCCGTTTCCTGGCCGCAATCAGCCATGACGTGCTGCAGCCGCTGAACGCAGCGCGCCTGTTCGCCTCGGCATTGCGCGACAGCCACCACAACAACGATGAACAGCGGCACCTGGCAGAGCGCGTGGACGCCTCCCTGCGTGCCGCCGAAGAACTGCTGGACGGGCTGCTGGACGTGTCGCGGCTGGATGCCGGCGGCCTGCACCCGGTGATCGGCGATTTCGACGTGAGCCTGCTGATGCGCGAACTGGCCGCGCAGTACTCGCCGGTGGCGGCCGGGCGCGGCTTGCGCCTGGACCTGTTCGCACGCCCGGCGTGGGTGCGCAGCGACCGCCGGCTGCTGCGCCGGGTGCTGCAGAACTTCCTGGCCAATGCGCTGCGCTACACCCGCCAGGGCCGCATCGTGCTGGCCGTGCGCCATCGCCGCGACGAGATCGAACTGCAGGTGTGGGATACCGGGCCGGGCATCCCCGAGCACCACATGCAGCAGATCTTCAACGAGTTCCATCGCTACCAGCAGCCGTTCGACTGGGGCGAGCAGGGGCTGGGGCTGGGCCTGTCGATCTGCCAGCGCATCTCGCGCCTGCTCGACCACCGCCTCAACGCGCGCAGCCAGGTGGGCAGTGGCAGCATGTTCTCGATCCTGCTGCCCCGTGCGCAGGTGCCGGATCTACCGGCCAGCGACGCGCCGGCCAGCGTGCCCGAGCACAGCACCCGCACCGATTCGCTGGCCGGCATGCGCGTGCTGTGCGTGGACAACGACCAGGAAATCCTCGACGGCATGCGTGCATTGCTGGGCCGCTGGCAGGTGCAGGTGATCACTGCCAGCACCGTGGACCAGGCGCTGGAGGAAGTGCAGGCGCAGCCGGACGTGATGCTGGTCGACTACCACCTGCACGACCGCCTGGATGGACTGGACACGCTGGTGGCGCTGCGCGAGCGCGCCGGGCGCGACATTCCCGGCGCGCTGCTCACTGCCGACGGGCGCGACGAACTCAAGCGCATGGCGCGCGAGCGCGGTTACCGCCTGCTGACCAAGCCGATCAAACCGGCCTCGCTGCGCGCGTACCTGGCGGCGCACTCGACCCTCCAAGGTTGAAGGCGACAGCCGCAGCACGCTCGTGCCGTCGCGCTGTCTATGCTGCGCAGCCGACCACCTGCTGCGGAGTTTCCGTGCCCGTTCCCTCGCTGCGTTCCCTTCTTGCCACCCCGCTGCATTCCGGCGCGGCGATTCCCCTCGCAGGCACGTTGGGTGCCGTGGTGGGCGCAGGATTCGAGCTGGTATTCCGCGGTTGCACCAATGCCGCCGGTCCCGCATGGAGCGTTGCCGAGATCGTGAAGCCCGCGCTGATCTCCGGCTGGATGGGGATCGGCTGCACCAACGCGATGCGATGGCTGGACCCCGACAAGCCTGCGCGGCAACTGCAGCCGCATGAGAAGGCGCTGGTCGACTACCCGGCCGTGCGCGAGCTGCTGCATGAGGCCGGCACCAGCGTTGATGACCTGGACGCGTTGAAGTCTCTCGCCGCGCAGCTGGAGCGGGATTTCAGCCGGGTCGCCCGTGAATTCAATGCATACTGCCAGACCCGCAGGGTGCCACCAAATCCGCTCATTGCAGGCGTCATCCGTCATTTCTACCTGACCCATTGCCGCGATCGTGCGGTGATGCTGCTCGCCAAGCGCAACGCCAACGCGTGTTACCTGGTGGCCGCGCGCGAAGGGCAGGGCACGGCCATCGCGACCGCGCTGAACCAGGCAGGCACGCGCGCCGGCACCGTGCTGCGCCAGCTGCACTGCCCGTACCTGCGCGTGGACCTTGCCAATACCGCGCTGCGTGACGCGCATGCGTTCACCACCGACGAATGCCAGGGCGAGATGCGCGTGCATTCTGCTCCCGCCCGGACAGGGCACATGCTGGAGACACTGAAGCCCAGCGCACTGGTCGGCGTCACCCATCGTCGCCAGACGCGGCGACACTGTGAATCCGGTGATGCATCGGCATCGGCAGCGACGCCGACACCGGCGGCGGAGTCAGCCGGCTCAGTCCATCACGCCCGCGCCGAGGTCCACTTGGGACCGCTGCTGCGCGCCAAGCTGCGTGGACTGGCCGCCGACAGCCGCACCTTGCGGGAACTGGACCGGATCAAAGGTGACTTGGCCGACCGCCGTCCTTGCGGCCACCCGGTGCGCTACCAGGGCATGCCGTATCAAGCGACCGACATCCACTGGGAAGGCCGGCAGAGCCCGGGCCGTAACACGGAGCGCCTGCTGTACCGTAAAACTCCACATGGCTACGTGCTGGTCGACATCGTCGACTACCACCGCCCACGCACCTGATCTAGCCGACGGCGCCAGAAAGATGCTCATACAGGATGGCGCTGCCGACGATGATCAGGATTACGCCGCCAGCGATCTCGGCACGCTTGCCGATCATGTCGCCCAGCACCCGACCCAGCATGATGCCGGTGGTGACCATCACCAGCGTGCACAGGCCGATCACCGTCGCCATCACGCCGATATGCACGTCCAGGAAGGCCAGGCCCACGCCGACGGCCAGGGCATCGATGCTGGTGGCAAAGCCGGTGACGGCCAGGTGCCAGAAACCGTGCTGCTTGTCGGGGTCGTCGCTGTCAGCGTCCGGGTCGTGCCGCACGCCGTTGATGATCATGTGCACGCCCAGCGCACCGAGCAGCACGAAGGCGATCCAGTGGTCGAAGGCCTGCACGTAGGACGACGCGGCGCGGCCGAGCAGCCAGCCGATCACCGGCGTAAGGCCTTCGATCACACCGAAGATGAGGCCGGCACGCAGCGCATCGGGAAAACGCGGCTTGCGCATGGCAGCGCCTTTGCCGATTGCCGCGGCGAAGGCATCGGTGGACATGGCAAAGCCGATCAACAGCATCGAAATGGGGGACATCACACGACAGTGCAGGTTGGGCGATGACGGACAACGGCCCACGTTCGCGCCCAACCTGTCGTTGCGCACGCGGACCGCTGGTCTCGCCAACCATCACTGGCTGCCCGCACCACGGCGCACTGGCCGAGCATGTTGATACGGGCGTTTCCTTCAGCAGGAAACAGGCTACTCCCCAAGGGGACGCGAAGCTTAGCACCGCGAACGCGGTTTACCGCCCAAATCGCCGAATTGCGCAGGGCGTGCTGGGATGTATAGCTTCGGCTATAAGCCGAAGCAGGTAGAGCGGACTGTTAGTCCGCTGCATGTCTCCGCAGCCGACTAACAGTCGGCTCTACCGCAACGACGCAACGACGCAACGACGCAATCACGCAACCACGCGGCCACGCAGCCACGCGGCCACGCAGCCACGCAATCCGCGATCAATCCTCTTCCGGCGGCAACACCAACGGCTCGTCATCCAGCGTCAGCTTGCCGGCCATCAACACCGCCTGGGTACGGTTGGTCACGCCCAGCTTGCGCAGGATCGCGGTCACATGCGCTTTGATGGTGGCCTCGGACACATTGAGGTCATACGCAATCTGCTTGTTGAGCCGCCCGGCGCCGAGCATCTGCAGCACCCGGAACTGCTGCGGGGTGAGCTCGCGCAGGCGCTGGCCGACCTCGCGTTCCTCGCGCCCGGTCGGCGGCACGTTGTGCGCCTCCGGCGGGGCCCAGGTTTCGCCGTCCAGGATCGTGCCCAGCGCATGGCCGATGGTGTCCGAGTCGGCCGACTTGGGAATGAACCCGAACGCGCCGTGGTCCAGTGCCCGCCGCATCACGGTGGGCTCTTCGCGCGCGGACACCACCACCACCGGCAACTGCGGGTGCAGTGCCCGCATGTGCACCAGCGCGTTGAAGCCCTGCGCACCGGGCATGTTGAGGTCCATCAGGACCAGGTCGGCATCGGCATGCTGGTCGGCCAGCTGGTACAGCGCTTCCACGCTGTCGGCCTCGTACAGCAGCACGCCCGGCATCACCCGCTGCACCGCGCCGCGCAGGGCTTCACGGAACAGGGGGTGGTCATCGGCGATCAGCAGGGTTGTCATGGGGGAGGTGGGAACCAATTACTTGACCTTACGCTCTTCCACCAGCGATGCCACCACCGACGGGTCGGCCAGGGTCGAGGTGTCACCCAGCTGGTCGGGCGCGTTCTCGGCGATCTTGCGCAGGATGCGGCGCATGATCTTGCCCGAGCGCGTCTTCGGCAGCCCCGGGGCCCACTGCAGGTGGTCGGGCGAGGCGATCGGGCCGATCTCCTTGCGCACCCACGCCACCAGCTCCTTGTGCAGCTCCTCGCTCGGCGTTTCGTCGGCCACCAGGGTCACGTAGGCATAGATGCCCTGGCCCTTGATGTCGTGCGGGAAGCCGACCACGGCCGCTTCGGCCACCTTCGGGTGGGAAACCAGTGCGCTTTCCACCTCGGCGGTACCGATGCGGTGGCCGGACACGTTGATGACATCGTCGACGCGGCCGGTGATCCAGTAGTAGCCGTCCTCGTCGCGCCGGCAGCCGTCACCGGTGAAGTAGCTGCCCGGGTAGGTGCGGAAGTAGGTGTCGATGAAGCGCTGGTGGTCGCCGTAGACGGTGCGCATCTGGCCCGGCCACGAATCGCGGATGATCAGGTTGCCTTCGGTGGCGCCGTCCTTGATCTCGCCATCGGCGTTGACCAGCGCCGGCTGCACGCCGAAGAAGGGCAGGGTGGCCGACCCGGGCTTGAGATCGATCGCGCCGGGCAGCGGCGAAATCAGGATGCCGCCGGTTTCGGTCTGCCACCAGGTATCCACGATCGGGCAGCGGCCATCGCCGACCACGTCGTAGTACCAGCGCCAGGCTTCCGGGTTGATCGGCTCGCCGACGCTGCCCAGCAGGCGCAGCGAGGCGCGCGAGGTGCGCTTGACCGGCGCATCGCCTTCGCGCATCAACGCGCGGATGGCGGTAGGCGCGGTGTAGAAGATGCTGACCTGGTGCTTATCGATCACCTGCCAGAAGCGCGAGGTGTCGGGGTAGTTAGGCACGCCTTCGAACATCAGCGAGGTGGCGCCGTTGGCCAGCGGGCCGTACACGATGTAGCTGTGCCCGGTGACCCAGCCCACATCGGCGGTGCACCAGTAGATGTCCTCTTCGCGCAGGTCGAACACCGCTTCATGGGTGTAGGCCGCGTAGAGCAGGTAACCGCCGGTGGTGTGCAGCACGCCCTTGGGCTTGCCGGTGGAACCGGAGGTGTAGAGGATGAACAGCGGATCCTCGGCGTTCATCCGCTCCGGTTCGCACTGTGCCGGCTGCGGGTCCACCACGTCGTGGAACCAGCGGTCGCGCGGGGCCTGCATGTCTACCGCGCCGCCGGTGTGGCGCACCACCAGCACGGTTTCCACCGTGGTGGTGCCGGGCAGCTTCAGCGCGGCATCCACGTTAGCCTTCAGCGGAATCCTGCGGCCGCCGCGCAGGCCTTCGTCGGCGGTGATGATCAGCTTGCTGCCGCAGTCGATCACGCGGTCGGCGATCGAGTTGGGCGCAAAGCCACCGAACACCACCGAGTGGATTGCACCGATGCGCGCGCAGGCCAGCATGGCTACAGCGGCGTCAACGATCATCGGCAGGTAGATGGTGACCCGGTCGCCCTTCTTGACGCCCAGGTTGCGCAGCGCGTTGCCGAGGCGGCAGGTGCGCTCGTACAGCTCGCGGTAGGTCACGCCCTGCGCCGGCGCATCCGGGCTGTCCGGTTCGAACAGCAGCGCAACCTTGTCGCCGCGCTTGTCCAGCTGGCGGTCCAGGCAGTTCACGCTGGCGTTGAGTTCGCCGTCTTCGAACCACTTGATGCGGAAATCGTCGAGCTGGTAGCTGACGTTGCGGATCGTGGACGGCTTCCTGTACCAGTCCAGCCGCTCGGCGGCCTTGCCCCAGAACGCGTCGGGGTTGTCCACCGATTCGCGGTAGAGCTGCTGGTAAGTGTTCTTGTCAATGCGCGCCTTGGCGGCAACGTCCGCCTTGACGGGGTAAAGATCGGCCATGGCACCCTCACTTGCACTAGGACTGGGTTGTGCGATCGCAGCATAACCCGCGATTCATCCCGCTCAGTTTGCCGCATCCACTGCGCCACGAGGTAAGGGAATGGTTAGACCTTGGTCGTAAAAGCGGCGGGTTCGACCAATTGCCAATAGCCGGGGTGCGTCAACCGGCCGCACGCTCGGCTCGACCGTGACCCCACACGCGGCGATCACTTTGCCACCCGGGAGAGAGGGCAACATGAGTACCCGTATGTTGAAGACCATGCGCAAGCCGTTGGCGACCTGCCTGTTGGTCGCGTTGGTGGCGCCTAGCATGGCGTTTGCCGAAACCGCCAAAGAGAAGCAGCTGGAAGCGCGCGTTGCCGAGCTGGAGCGCCAGGTGCAGCTGCTGCTGTCCACCACCCAGCAGCAGCAGACCCAGATCAGCCAAGCCCAGACCGATGTGACCGCGGTAAAGACCGTGCAGGCGCAACAGCCTGCCGGCGCCACCGTGCCCGCCGGCAAGCAGCCGATCCAGGTCACCACCATCACCCCGGGCGCCGCGCCGGGCACCACGGTCAAGATCGGCGGCTTCATCAAGGCCGACTTCCTGGCCACCCAGACCGGCGATGGCCAGCTGGCCGACGACGCCACCGGCCGCGCGCTGTACCTGCCGGGCCAGACCCCGGTGGCCGGTGCCGGCGGCAGCGGCGAGCGTTCCGACGTGGACTTCAATGCCCACGCCAAGTTCTCGCGCTTCAACCTGGGCATCGACAACGTCTCGGACAAGGGCAACAAGTCCGGCGCGTTCTTCGAGATGGACTTCTTCGGCAACTCGCTGGGCAACCAGACCGCCACCAATACTTACGGCGTGACCCTGCGCCACGCGTACATGTATTGGAACAACTGGATGGCCGGCCAGACCTGGTCGAACTTCATGGACGCGGCCTCGCTGCCGGAAGCGGCCGACTTCGTCGGTCCCACCGACGGCGTGCTGTTCGTGCGCCAGGCGCAGATCCGCTACACCCAGGGCGGCTTCAGCGTCGCGCTGGAAAACCCGGAAACCACCGTGCTCACCGGCACCCGCAATCCGGTTACCGGGGCGTGGACCAACGTGGCCAGCAACAGCGACCGTGGCTCCCTGCCGGACCTGACCCTGCGCTATGGCTGGAAGGGCGACTGGGGCACCTTCGGGGTGGGCGGTATCGTGCGTCAGCTCAAGGTCGACAACCAGGCCACCGGTGCCGACGCCGACAAGATCGGCGGCGGCCTGACCCTGGGCGGCAAGTGGGTGATGGGCGGCAGCGACCAGCTGCACTACCAGATCAGCGGTGGCGAAGGCATCGCCCGTTACGTTGGCCTGGGCGTCACCGCCGATACGGCTTACGACGTGGCCCAGGACGAACTCAACCCCACTGGCGTGCTGGCCGGCTATGTCGGCTGGCGCCACGCCTTCACCCCGAAGCTGCGCACCAACCTGATCTACGCCCGCAGCGACTACGACAACGACAGCGTGCTGGGCCCGCTGGTCACCAAGAGCGTGCAGAGCATCCGCGGCAACATCTTCTACACGCCGATGCCCAAGGTCGATATCGGCGCGGAGTACATGTACGGCGTGCGCGAGATCGAAGATGGCCGCAAGGGCGACATCAACCGCGTGCAGTTCACCACGAAGTACAGTTTTTAAGCATGGGTGCCGACGCATTGTCGGCACCTGCCACCAATGATTGCTTCGGAGGGGAAGCGTCTTATGTCCACCACACCCGTACCTGCAAAAGCAGAACTTACCAAGGGCCACAAGAAGGTCATCTTCGCGTCCAGCCTTGGCACCGTGTTCGAATGGTATGACTTCTTCCTGTATGGCTCGCTGGCGGCGATCATCGCCAAGCAGTTCTTCAGCGGGGTCAACGAAACCACGGGCATGATCTTCGCCCTGCTGGCCTTCGCGGCCGGCTTCTTCGTGCGTCCGTTCGGCGCGGCCTTCTTCGGCAGCCTCGGCGACCGCATCGGCCGCAAGTACACCTTCCTGGTCACGATCCTGATCATGGGCATCTCGACCTTCCTGGTCGGCGTGCTGCCCAACTACGCGTCGATCGGCTTCGCGGCGCCGGTGATCCTGATCGTCCTGCGCCTGGCCCAGGGCCTGGCGATGGGTGGCGAGTACGGTGGCGCGGCGACCTACGTGGCCGAGCATGCACCGGCCGACAAGCGTGGCCTGTACACCAGCTTCATCCAGTGCACGGCCACGCTTGGCCTGTTCATGTCGCTGCTGATCATCCTGGCCTGCCGCTACTTCCTGGGCAACGAGGCATTTGAAGCCTGGGGCTGGCGCATTCCGTTCCTGGTCTCGATCATCCTGCTGGGCATTTCGGTGTGGATCCGCCTGCAGCTGAGCGAGTCGCCGCTGTTCCAGCAGATGAAGGCCGAAGGCAAGGGCTCCAAGACCCCGTTCCGTGACAGCCTCAAGGACGGCAACCTCAAGCTGATGCTGCTGGTCCTGCTCGGCGCCGCAGCCGGCCAGGCCGTGGTGTGGTATGGCGGCCAGTTCTACGCGCTGTTCTTCCTGAGCAGCATGCTCAAGGTCGATGCCACCACCTCCTACCTGCTGATCGCCGGCGCGCTGGCCCTGGGTACGCCGTTCTTCATCTTCTTCGGCTGGCTGTCCGATCGCATCGGCCGCAAGAAGATCATCCTGGCCGGCTGCCTGTTGGCCGCGGTGACCTACATCCCGGTGTTCAAGGGCCTGACCCACTTCGCCAACCCGGCCATCGAAGAAGCCCGCAGCAGCTCGCCGGCGCTGGTCATCGCCGATCCGAACACCTGCTCGTTCCAGTTCGATCCGGTCGGCCTGCGCAAGTTCACCAGCTCCTGCGACGTGGCCACCGCCGCGCTGACCAAGGCCGGTGTGCCGTACGACGTGCAGCCTGCCGCCGCTGGTTCGCTGGCGCTGGTGAGCGTGGGTAACAGCCAGGTGACCTCGTTCGAAGCCGCTGGCCTGACCAAGGATGAGCTCAAGGCCAAGGGCGATGCCTTCGGTGGCGAACTCAAGGCGGCGCTGACCGCAGCCGGTTACCCGGCCAAGGCCGACAACGCGCGCATCAACATTGCCGGCACCGTGCTCATGCTGTGGATCCTGGTGCTGTACGTGACCATGGTCTACGGCCCGATCGCGGCCTACCTGGTCGAGCTGTTCCCGACCCGCATCCGCTACACCTCGATGTCGCTGCCGTACCACATCGGCAACGGCTGGTTCGGTGGCTTCCTGCCCGCGATCTCGTTCGCGCTGGTGGCCGGCACCGGCAACCTGTACTACGGCCTGTGGTACCCGATCATCATCGCGCTGATGACGGTCGTGGTCGGCGGCCTGTTCCTGCATGAAACCAAGGGTGTGGACATCACCAAGTAACCGGTGATGGCGTGAACCAGAAGGGCCGTGGCATTGCCACGGCCCTTCTTCGTTTGGGTCTGCGAGGACACGCATGGCGTGTCGCTACAGTGCGTCCGATGCGTAGCGACACGCCATGCGTGTCCTCGCGGTGTCGGCCACAACCATTGCTATATTCCGGCCATGGACCACCCCAACACCGACACTGCCGCCCTACAGGCCATTCTGCATACCCTGCGCCACGCCTGGCAGGCCAACCGCCCGTCGCTGGAACAGCGCCGCAGCGACCTGCAGCGCCTGCGCGCTGCGTTGAAGACACGCCTGCCGCAGATGGCCGAGGCCATCGCAGCCGATTTCGGCCACCGCTCCACCCATGAGTCGCTGATCGCCGACGGCATGACCGTGCTCAATGAGATCGACCACCTGCTGGCGCACCTGCGAGGCTGGATGCGCCCGCGCCGGGTCGGGGTCGGCTGGCGGTTCTGGCCGGCGCGGGCGCAGACCCGGCCGGTGCCACTCGGCGTGGTCGGGGTGATCTCGCCGTGGAACTACCCGGTGAACCTGGCGCTGATTCCGCTGGCCACTGCCATCGCGGCAGGCAACCACGTCGTCCTGAAACCCTCCGAGCACACCCCGCGCACCAGCGCCTTCCTGCACGACCTGCTGGCCGACGTGTTCCCGGCCGAGCGCGTAGCGGTAGTGCAGGGCGACGCCGCGCTGGCCTCGGCGCTGGCCGGCGCGCCGCTGGACCACCTGGTGTTCACCGGCTCCACGGCGTTGGGCCGCAAGGTCATGGCGGCCGCCGCGCAGCACCTGACCCCGCTCACCCTGGAGCTGGGCGGCAAGTCACCGGCCATCGTGTGCAGCGACTATCCGCTGGGCAAGGCCGCCGCGCGGCTGGCTACCGGCAAGTGGTTCAATGCCGGCCAGACCTGCATCGCGCCGGATTATGTGCTGGTCGACAGCCGCCGCCAGCGCGAGCTGGTGCAGCAGCTGCAGACCCAAGTGCGCGCGCGCTACGGTGACTTCAGCAATACCGACGATTACACCCGCATCATCAATGACGGCCAGTACCAGCGCCTGCTCGGCTACCTGGCCCAGGCGCGCGAACGCGGCGTGCCGGTGATCGAACTGGCCAGCATCGATCCCGAGCGCGCGCGCCGCGAGCGGATGATCGTGCCTACCATCGTGCTCGACCCGCCGGCCGACCTGGACCTGATGCAGGAGGAAATCTTCGGCCCGATCCTGCCGGTGTGCGCCTATCCCGACCTGGATGCCGCCCTGGAATCAGTGCAGGGCCGCGACCGGCCGCTGGCGCTGTACGTTTTTAGCGAACAGCGGCCGGTGGTGGAGCGCGTGCTCGGCCAGATCGTGGCCGGCGGCGTCACCGTCAACGACACCCTGCTGCATTTCGCCATCAACGGCCTGCCGTTCGGCGGCGTCGGCCCCAGCGGGATGGGCGCCTACCACGGGCGTGCCGGGTTCGATGCGATGAGCAAGCAGCTGCCGATCCTGTGGCAGTCGCGGTGGGCGGCGAGCGATATGCTTAAACCGCCGTATTCACGCATTGCCGGCCTGCTCAGGGTGATTCTGCGCTGATGGAGGTACCGACCAACGGTCGGTACCTACCCGGGGCAGCATCGTTTCGCATGCGCCGCGTCCGAGGCGCGCGTTCGACCGGCGCCACGGCCAAGGCCCGCGCGTTCGACCGGTAGGTACCGACCGTTGGTCGGTACGGAACCGCCGACCCGCTACAATGCGCCCATGAAAATCGCCTCCTGGAACGTCAATTCGCTCAACGTGCGCCTGCCGCACCTGGAACAGTGGCTCACCGCGTTCGCGCCGGACGTGGTCGGCATCCAGGAAACCAAGATGGAAGACCACAAGTTCCCCGACGCGGTGCTGGCCGGGCTGGGCTACCGCAGCGTGTTCGCCGGGCAGAAGACCTACAACGGCGTGGCGCTGCTGTCGCGCGAGCCGGCGCAGGACGTGCAGATCGGCATTCCAGGCTTCGAGGACGAGCAGAAGCGGGTGATCGCCGGCACCGTCAACGGCGTGCGCATCATCAACCTGTACGTGGTCAACGGCCAGGACGTGGACACCGACAAGTACGCCTACAAGCTGCGCTGGCTGGAAGCGGTGCACGCCTGGGTGGCCTCGGAACTGCAGAAATACCCGGAGCTGGTGGTGATGGGCGACTTCAACATCGCCCCGGACGCGCGTGATGTGCACGACCCGCTGGTCTGGAACGAGAACCACATCCTGACCTCCACCGCCGAACGCGGCGCGCTCAACAAGTTGCTGCAGCTGGGGCTGCACGATGCCTTCCGGCTGCACAGCGAAGAAGAAGGCGTGTTCAGCTGGTGGGATTACCGCGCCGCCGGGTTCCGCCGCAACCTGGGCCTGCGCATCGACCTGACCCTGGTGTCGGATGCCCTCAAGGCGCGTGCGCTGGCTTCGGGCATCGACCGCGAGCCGCGCACCTGGGACCGGCCGAGCGACCACGCCCCGGCGTGGGTGCAGCTGGGCTGAAACGCACAAGGCCCGGCGGGTGCCGGGCCTTGCTGGAAAGGCGTAACGACCAACGGTCGTTACCTGCCCTGTCAGGTTACCGAACGCTGCGGCGGGTGAAGAGGTTCACGATCGCCAGCAGGATCACGGCCCCGATCAGCGAGAACAGGAACGTGCGGATGGTGATCGCTTCGTTGATGCCGCCGCCGAACAGGAAGCCGGCGATCAGCGCGCCGACGATGCCGACCACGATGTTGAGGATGATGCCCTGCTGCGCGTCGCGGCGCATGATGATGCTGGCAAGCCAGCCCACGATGCCACCGACGATCAACCAGATGATGATGCCCATGTTGTCCACTCCAGAGTTTGTGTGCCGATGAGACAGAGCCAGTTGACGGCAGCCCCCGTGAAGTCGTCGTGCAGCCGCATTGGCGGGGTGTTCGCATGAGCCTGCCGGCGACCCTGGACGGGCCCTGGCGGTTCGGCCCGGTCACCGTCTGGCGCCTGCCGCATGTGCCCGGTACCCGTGGCGAGCCGCAGGCGCGGGTGTTGCTGGCTGACCAGTTGGGGGGCAGCGCCGAAGACCTGCCGCTGCAGCGCGATCCGCGCGGCCGCCCGGAGCTGCACGGCCCGCTGGCGCATATCGGCACCGGCTGGAGTCACAGCCATGGCCTGCTGCTGGTGGGGCTGGGCGAGGGCGTGCGGCTGGGCGTGGATCTGGAGCCGCTGCGCCCACGGCCGCGCATGGCCGAAATCATCGAGCGCTTCTTCCACCCGACCGAAGTGGCATGGCTGCTCGGGCTGGACGAAGACGCCCGCACCCATTGGTTCTTCCGGGTCTGGTGCGCCAAGGAGGCCATCCTCAAGGCGCAGGGGCAGGGCATCTCGTTCGGCCTGCACCGCCTGCAGCTGGCGCCCGCCGCCGACGGCGCCCTGCACCTGGCCTGGTGCGACCCGGAACTCGGCCCGGCCCAGCGCTGGCACCTGCACGAATGGCAGGCCGCGGACGATTTCCGCGCCGCACTGGCCTGGCACGCGCTCTGAGCGCACCGAATCCGCGCAGTCAGCAGGTCCCCAGCCTGCGATAATGGGCGCATGACCGAACACACACTCCCGGCCGGCGTGGCCGATGCGCTTGAGCGCGGCCTGGCTGCCATGGGCCTGGATGCCACCCTGGCGCCGCCCCTGTTGACCTACCTCGCCCTGCTGGACCGCTGGAACCGCACCTACAACCTCACCGCCATCCGCGACCCGATGGAGATGGTCACCCGCCACCTGCTCGATTCGCTGGCGATGCAGCCGTACCTGGAGCAGGGCACCCTGGCCGACCTGGGCACCGGCCCCGGGCTGCCCGGCATTCCGCTGGCCATCGCCCGCCCGCAGCTGCAGGTGACCTTGGTGGAAAGCAACGGCAAGAAGGCCCGCTTCATGCGCGAAGCGGTGCGCCAGCTGGGCCTGGCCAACGCCCGCGTGGCCGAATCCCGTGCCGAAGCGCTGGCAGAGCCGGGCGCCTATGACAACCTCACCGCCCGCGCCATGGACACCCTGGCCGGCATCATCGCCGTTGGCGGGCACCTGCTGCGCCCCGGCGGACGCCTGCTGGCCATGAAGGGCGTCCACCCGCATGACGAGATCGCCCAGCTGCCGGCCGGCTGGCGGGTTGAGCAGGTCCTGCCGCTGCATGTTCCGGGCCTGACCGGCGAGCGCCATCTGGTGGTGGTGGCCGGTCCGTGAGACACGACACGCCCCATGCCCGCATAATGCCCAGTCCCACCCCCTGCCGATGAGGCTCACCCGCATGGCCCGCATCATCGCCATCGCCAACCAGAAAGGTGGCGTCGGCAAGACCACGACTGCCGTCAATCTGGCCGCCGCCCTGGCTGCTGCGCCCAAGCGCGTGCTGCTGGTCGACCTCGATTCCCAGGGCAATGCGACCATGGGCAGCGGCGTGGACAAGCGCGAAGTTGCCGCCTCCACCTGCGACCTGCTGCTGGGCGAAAGCACCGCGGCCGACGTCCGGGTGACCACCCCGGAAGGCTTCGACCTGCTGCCGGGCAACATCGACCTGACCGCCGCCGAGATCCAGCTGATGGACCAGGGCGAACGCGAACAGCGGCTCAAGCGCGCGCTGGCCCCGATCCAGGACGAGTACGACTTCATCCTGATCGACTGCCCGCCGGCGCTGTCGTTGCTGACCCTCAACGCGTTGGCCGCCGCCGATTCGGTGATCGTGCCGATGCAGTGCGAGTACTACGCGCTGGAAGGCCTGAGCGCGCTGGTGGAAACCATCGATGCGCTGCGCGCCAACCTCAATCCCAGCCTGGAGATCGAGGGCGTGCTGCGCACCATGTTCGATGTGCGCAACAACCTCGCCAATGCCGTGTCGGCCGAATTGACCGACCACTTCGGCGACCGCGTGTTCCGCACCATCGTGCCGCGCAACGTGCGCCTGGCCGAGGCGCCCAGCCACGGCCAGAGCATCGTCGGCTACGACCGCGCCTCGCGCGGCGGCGTCGCCTACCTCGGCCTGGCCGGCGAGATCATCCGCCGCCACCACCAACGCAACACGGCCGGCAAGGCCATGGAGACCGCCTGATGAGCACCAAGCCCGCCCCCGGCAAGAAACGCGGCCTCGGCCGTGGCCTCGATGCGCTGCTGGGGCCCAAGGGCGCGGTGACACAGGTGCAGGCCGCGGCCGTGATCGAGCCGCTGCCGGGTGAAGTGCTGCGCAAGCTGCCGGTCAAGCACCTGCAGCCGGGCAAGTACCAGCCACGCCGCGACATGGACGAAACCAAGCTCGCCGAGCTGGCCGATTCCATCAAGGCGCAGGGCGTGATCCAGCCGATCCTGGTCCGCCAGCTCGGCACGGACAGCTTCGAGATCGTGGCCGGCGAACGCCGCTGGCGCGCGTCGCAGCTGGCCGGCCTGGACGAAGTGCCGGTGGTGGTGCGCGAGCTGGAAGACCGCACCGTCATTGCGATGGCGCTGATCGAGAACATCCAGCGCGAAGACCTCAACCCGCTCGAAGAAGCCGAAGCCCTGCAGCGGCTCATCAGCGAATTCGCCCTGACCCACGCCGAGGCCGCCCAGGCCGTCGGTCGCTCGCGCGCGGCGGTGTCCAACCTGCTGCGCCTGCTGGAGCTGCCGGTGGCGATCCGCCTGCTGCTGGAAACCCGCCGGCTGGAAATGGGCCATGCCCGCGCGCTGCTGACCCTGGCGCCGGAACTGGCCAGCAAGCTGGCCCAGGAAGCAGCCGACCAGGGCTGGTCGGTGCGTGAGGTCGAACACCGTGCGCAGCAGTTCGCTGCCGGCAAGGTGCCTGCCTCGCTGCGCCGCAAGCCGAGCGCGGCCGCCCCGCAGGCCGACATCGCGTCGCTGGAAACCGAGCTGTCCGAATCGCTGGGTGCCCGCGTGGCGATCAACCACGGTCGCGGCGGCAAGGGCAAGTTGATCATCCATTACACCGACCTGGACACGCTGGACGGCGTGCTCGAGAAGCTCCGCGTACGCAAGGGCTGAGTCCCCCGCCACGCAAGAGGGAACCCACTTACCTGATGAACCCCACCAAGGTCGATCGCAACCATCTGTTGCGCCTGACCGACCTGCCAAATGTCGGGCCGGCCTGTGAGAAGGATCTTCGTCTGATCGGGATCCGTGTCCCCGCGCACGTGCGCGGCCGCGATGCCTACGACATGTACGCGCAGCTGTGCATGCGCACCGGGGTGCTGCACGACCCGTGCGTGATCGATGTGTTCCTGTCCATCGTGCGCTTCATGCAGGGCGAAGCCCCGCGTCCCTGGTGGGATTTCAGCAAGGAACGCAAGGCCACGCTGGCGCGCGAAGCGCCGCTGAGCCTGTAGTGACGTACCGGTAACGGCGCTATTCTGTCGCCTGGATTTTCCGGGACGACTGCCATGACCCTTCTTGTGACCGGCGCTGCAGGCTTCATCGGCGCCAATACCGTGCGTGCCCTGCTCGATGCCGGGCACACGGTGGTCGGCCTGGACAATTACAACGACTACTACGACCCGCAGATCAAGCGCGATCGCGTGGCGGCACTGTGCCCGGACGCCGATATCCGCGCGCTGGACCTGACCGACCGCGATGGCCTGGCCGCGCTGTTCGACGAGGTGCAGCCGACCCGGGTGATCCACCTGGCCGCGCAGGCCGGTGTGCGTTATTCGCTGGAAAACCCGCACGCCTACGTGGACAGCAACCTGACCGGGTTCGTCAACATCCTGGAACTGTGCCGCCATCGCGGCGTGTCCCACCTGGTGTACGCCTCCAGCAGCTCGGTCTACGGTGATTCGGCCACCCCGCCGTTCTCCGAAGACCAGCGCATCGACAAGCCGCGCTCGCTGTACGCAGCGACCAAGGCGGCCAACGAGTTGATGGCTTACACCTACGCGCAGTTGTATGGCCTGCACGCCACCGGCCTGCGCTTCTTCACCGTGTACGGCCCGTGGGGCCGCCCCGACATGGCGCCGCTGCTGTTCTCGCGCGCGGTGCTGGCCGGGCGCCCCATCGACGTGTTCAACGACGGCAGGATGCAGCGCGATTTCACACATGTTTCCGACATCGTGGCCGGTATCCTCGGCGCGCTGGCGCATCCGTCCAGCGAGGACGTACCGCACCGTGTCTTCAACCTGGGCAACCACACCCCTATCGAGCTGGAACACTTCATCGGGGTCATCGAGGCCGCCGCTGGACGCCCGGCACAGAAGGTCTACAAGCCGATGCAGCCCGGCGACATGGTCCGCACCATGGCCGACACCCGTCGTGCCCATGACGCTTTCGGCTATGAACCGGTCACCCCGATCGAGCGCGGCCTGCCGCCGGTGGTGGCCTGGTGCCGCGACTATTTCGGTGATCGCGCCTGACTCACATCGCCGGGTTCATCTTCGGATAACCTTGATCTCGGAAAATGCGCGGTCTTTTTCATTCCTGGCCTTTCGCAGAGCCCGATCATGAGCCAACCCCAGTTGTCGGTCGTCGTCCCGGTATTCAATGAACGCGACAACGTACAGCCCCTGATCGAAGAGATCACCGCGGCGCTGCGCGGCCAGGTGGACTTCGAGATCGTCTACGTCGACGATCACTCGCGCGACGACACCCTGGCCGTGCTGGAGTCGTTGAAGCCGGCCAACCCCGAATTGCGGGTCCTGCACCATGTCAGCCAGAGCGGGCAGAGCACCGCGGTGAAGAACGGGGTCAAGCACGCCCGCGCACCGTGGATCGCCACGCTGGATGGCGACGGCCAGAACGACCCGGCGGACATTCCGAAGCTGCTGGCCGCGCGTGCGACCGCCGAGCCGCAGGTGAAGCTGTTCGCTGGCTGGCGCGTCAACCGCCAGGACAGCGGCAGCAAGCGCTGGGCCAGCAAGTGGGCCAACGCGATCCGCGCCCGCATGCTGCGTGACGACACCCCCGATACCGGCTGCGGCATCAAGCTGTTCGAGCGTGCCGCGTTCCTGGAGCTGCCGTACTTCGACCACATGCACCGCTACCTGCCCGCGCTGATGCAGCGGGCGGGCTGGAAGACGGTGAGCGTGCCGGTCAACCACCGCCACCGCACCGCCGGGGTGTCCAAGTACAACAACCTCGGCCGCGCGCTGGTCGGGATCCGCGACCTGCGCGGGGTGGCCTGGCTGATCACGCGCAGCAAGCGCACGGCCGTGGAAGAACGCTGATGGAACTGCACTGGCTCGACCAACCGCTGAGCTGGCTGTTCTGGACCGGGCTGCACGTGACCGGCTGGAAGCTGATCGGCTATACCGGCGCGTTGATGTTCGGCGGCCGCTGGCTGGTGCAGTTCGTCGCCTCGCGCCGGGCCGGCAAGCCGGTGATCCCGCGCCTGTTCTGGTACATGAGCGTGGTGGGCAGCCTGATGACGCTGAGCTACTTCCTGTTTTCGGCCAAGCAGGATTCGGTGGGGGTGCTGCAGAACCTATTTCCGGCGTTTACCGCGCTTTACAGCTTGAAGCTGGATATCCAGCACCGTGGGTGGAAGCGGGATAAAGCCGAACATTGAGGGCTGCGAACCTTGCGGGTATCGGCCCGTACCCGGCGGATAGCCGGCGCCCACCCGGTACGGCCTGTACCCGGCGGATACCCGGCGCCCGCCCGGAACGGTCCGTACCCGGCGGATACCCGGTGCCCGCCCGGTAGCGCCGACTGTCAGTCGGCTGCTCTTCGGCGCCCGCCCGGTAGCGCCGACTGTTAGTCGGCTGCTCTTCGCCGGAATCAAGAACAACATCAAGATCAAGAGCATCCGACTAACAGTCGGCGCTACCCGCGCCTTCGGCGCTCGGGTCTCGGCCGTTGGCCGATCCCCGGTCCTGCCCGCTTTGCGGGCAGGACCTTTGATCCATGCGCGCGCTGGATCGGGGTGCCATGATCGGGGTTTGCCGTCCCCCGGGAACCCCTGCTCGTGAAATCACCGCTCGTTGCTGCGTTGCTGCTCGCCCTGGCCCTTCCTGCCCATGCGGCACTGGCCGCACCCCCTGCGGCACCGGCGGTCGCGCCGGTCAGCCTGGCCACCGAATCGCCGGCCGACGCGGCGTTCCGCGCCATCTACGAGAAGGAATGGGCCTGGCGCCAGGCCGGTGGCGGCGAAGCCAGTGAAGACGGCGATGGCCCGGCCACGGCCACCCGCATGCCGGACGTGGGCGCGGCCGCGCAGCAGGCACGCCTTGCGGTGTGGGACGACGTGCTGGCCCAGCTCGGCAAGGTCGATATCAAGGCGCTCTCGCCCACCAACCAGGTCAACTACGCGATCTACCGCGACCAGGTGTTCAACCTGGCCGAAGAAGTGCGCCTGCGCGGCTACGAGATGCCTTTCAACTCGGATTCTTCGTTCTGGTCCAACCTTTCGTTCATGGCGCGTCGCGAGCTGAAGACCGCGGCGGACTACCGCAACTACATCGCCCGGCTCAACGACGTACCCCGCTACTTCGACCAGCAGACCGACAACATGCGCGCCGGCCTGAAGCGCGGCTTCAGCGTGCCGCGCGCGGTGCTCGATGGCCGTGAAGTCTCGATCGCCACCGTGGCCGAGCTGAAGGACCCGACCCAGTCGCCGCTGTACGCGCCGTTCAAGAAACTGCCGGCCAGCATTCCCGCCGCCGAACAGGCCGAGCTGCAGGCGCAGGCCCGCCAGGCCATCAGCGCCAGCGTGGTGCCGGCCTTCGTCAAGCTGCGCACCTTCTTCGTCGGTGAGTACGTGCCGCAGGCGCGCACCACCCTGGCCGCCGAAGCGCTGCCCGATGGCAAGGCGTACTACCAGCAGCAGATCCACGAATACACCACGCTGGACCTCACCCCGCAGCAGATCCACGAGATCGGCCTGAAGGAAGTGGCGCGCATCCAGAAGGAAATGAACGACGTCATCAAGGAGGTCAAGTTCAAGGGCAGCTTCGCCGACTTCCTGGCCTTCCTGCGCACCGACCCGCAGTTCTACGCCAAGACCCCAGACGAACTGCTGCACCGCGCCGCCTGGATCTCCAAGCGCGTGGACGGCGTGATCGGCAAGTACATGACCCTGCCGCGCGCACGCTTCACCATCGTGCCGGTACCGCCGGATATCGCCCCGTTCTGGACCGCCGGCCGTGGCGGCATGGGCACCTATTGGGTCAACACCTACAACCTGCCGGCGCGCCCGCTGTACAACCTGCCGGCGCTGACCCTGCATGAGTCCGACCCGGGCCACGCCCTGCAGGGTGCGCTGGCGGCAGAGCAGGGCGAACAGCCCGAGTTCCGCCGCAACGCCTACATCTCCGCCTATGGCGAAGGCTGGGGCCTGTACAGCGAGAAGCTTGGCGTGGAAATGGGCATCTACGAAACCCCGTACGAGGATTTCGGCCGCCTGACCTATGAAATGTGGCGTGCCGCCCGCCTGGTGATCGATACCGGCGTGCACCACAAGGGCTGGACCCGCGAGCAGGCGCTGGCCTACCTGCGCGACCACACCGCGCTGAGCGAGCACGAAGTCACCACCGAAGTGGACCGCTACATCTCGTGGCCGGGCCAGGCACTGAGCTACAAGCTGGGTGAGATCGCGATCGTGCGCCTGCGCGGCGAGGCCGAAAAGGCGCTGGGCGACCGCTTCGACGTCAAGTCGTTCCACGACGCGGTACTCAGCCAGGGCTCGGTGCCGTTGCCGGTGCTGGATGCGCAGATCCGCGCGTACATCGACGCGCGCCGCGCGCCCTGATGTCGCAACTGGTCGGTGCCGATGTGCGCTCGCGCACGCATCGGCACACGGCCCGCGCCGCGATGACGAAACTGCATAGCGCGTCGCAGCGCTGCAGTGGCAGATGACTAGGCTGGTCAGGGAGCGCCCCCGGGCGCGCGTTTCCCCCCAAGGAGCCTGACCATGCTGGATGCCCTGTCCGCACTTCACCACCGCCTGTTCTGCCACACCACCGCCAACAAGGCAGCCCATCGCCACGCGGAACCGACCCTGCTGAGCCTGCGCAACCTGCCGGACGGCCAGCGTCCACCGACCACCCGCGCCTCGACGTCCATGGGTGCAGCCGGCCCCGATCCCCTGCAGCGTTTCACGCTCGCCCCCGAGCATGGCCAGGCCCTGGCCGCGTTGCTGCAGCGGCACCGCAGGCTGCTCGACCCCGACTACACCATGCCGTTTGCAGCCCCCGAGCGCGCGGCGCTCGACAGCTTCTTCGCCAAACGCGCGCAGCTGGCGGAGGCCGCCCTCGGCAGCCCGCCACCGGCGTGTACCGGTCGGCATGACCCGCCCGATCTCGCACCGGCACGCACGCAAGCGGACCTGCTGCGGCAGCTGCTCGGCAGCGCGAAAGGACTGGTGCTGGGCGAGGTGGCCTGCAGCCCGTCCAGCAGGCGCCTGTTGATCGATCACATGGCGTTGCTGCGCCATCTTGGGGTCGACACCCTGTACCTGGAGCACCTCCAGGGCGACCTCCACCAGGCCGACCTCGACCGCCTGCACCGCAGTGGTACGCTTTCCCCCGACCTGGCGCGCTTCCTGGCAGGGCTGGAGAGCGGCCACCTGACCCACGCGCCCTGCGGCGCGACCTTCCGCGATCTGGTCGACGCCGCCTTCAAGGTCGGCATGCGCGTCGTCGCGCTGGACCTGATGGCCAGCTACCACCTGCGGGGTGTCCACGACCACGCCGGAATCAGCGCGGCCGCCCTTCCGGACATCCGGGTCAAGCTCTTGAACCACGTCGCGGCCGCGCGGATCGCGCACGACCAGCGCAGGCAGGCCGGCAAGCCGGGACCGCAGCGCTGGGTGGCGCTCGTCGGCAACGCCCACGCCGGTACCTTCAACGACATTGTCGGCATCGCCGAGCGGCTGGGCGTGCCCAGCCTTCGCGTGGAAGAGACCAGCCCCGGTTGGAGCCAGCGGCTGCAGGCAGGCTGCGATCCTGGCCGGACCGTGCCGCCCGCCGTGCGCAGCAGCGGCGGCGAACTGCAGTGCGACTACCTGCTCAAGGTGCCAGCGGCTGACGGTCGCGCGCGGCCGGACACGTCCGCACCCTGCAGTGCGGCCGATGCGCTGCGGCTGCGCGCACTGCGCCAGGCGCACCACGCGCCACCGCCGGCCCGTACGGCATGAACGCGCGCCGCCGCTGCGATTGTGTAACGGGCACGGGCATCGCTACCCTGCGGCCATGATGTCCCGCCTGCGCCACCGCCTGTCGCTGCCTGTCCGCCTGCTGATGCTGGCGGTGGTGCTGTTCGGCACGGCCGGTGGCGCGCTCGCGTCGGCACTGGGCGACCTGCATGCGCTGTCGCACGCCGGGGTCGCCGGTCTGTCGCATGCGGTGTCGCATGCCGAACCGGTCGACGTGGCCGCGGCCACTGCCGAGGCTGACCATGCGGACGAGGATGACGGCGCGCGCCTGCTGCACGCGCTGGTCCATTGCGGACACTGCCATGGTCATGGCGGCGTGCTGCCGCTGGCGGCATCGGCCTGGTCGCTAGCGGTCGCACCGGCGCACGCCGTGCCGGTCGGCCTGACGGCGCAGCTGCTTGCCCAGCCACCCGAGAGCCTGCTGCGCCCCCCGATAGCGGTGTGATGCCACGCGGCGCCTTGCCGCGGCTTCACCTCTGAACCGCTTTCTGGAGATTCCCATGTGGATGCGTCTGGCAGCCGTTGCTGCCATTGCGTTCGTGCCGTGCGCATATGCGCAGGGCACCGCGCCTGTTTCCCGTTCCGCCGAAGCAGCATTGCCCGTTGCAGCGGCGGCCGCCCCCCCGTTGACCCTGGACGAGGCCATCGCCCGCGTCGCCCGTTACCACCCCGACCTTCGCCTGGCCGATGCCCAGCGCCCGGTCTGGGAAGCGCGCCGTGAGGCGGCCGCGTTCGGGCCGCCACTGACCGTCGGCGTTGAGCTGGAAAATGCGCTGGGCACCGGTGGCAGCCGTGGCTTCGACGCCGCCGAACTGACCGTCACCCTGGCCGGCGTGCTGGAGCGCGGCGGCAAGGTTGATGCCCGCCGGGTACTGGCCCAGGCCAATCTCGACGCGTTGGCACCGCAGCGCGAAACCGCGCGGCTGGACCTGATGGCCGCCGTGGCCCAGCGTTATCTCGCCATTGCTGAAGCCCGCGCGCAGCTTGCCATTGCCGACACCGATATCGACCAGCGTCGCCGCGCGGTCGCCGCCGCCCGGATGC
Organism: Stenotrophomonas sp. GbtcB23; assembly: GCF_019091045.1. Lineage (NCBI taxonomy): Bacteria > Pseudomonadati > Pseudomonadota > Gammaproteobacteria > Lysobacterales > Lysobacteraceae > Stenotrophomonas > Stenotrophomonas sp. GbtcB23. Next base: position 47,700 of record NZ_JAGXKC010000010.1, read on the forward strand.
GCCTGCAGGCCGGCGCGTCGCCCGAATCGGTGCTGATGACCGCGCAGGCGATGTTGGCGCAGGCCGAAGTGGACCGTGATCGCGCCATGCAGGCCGACCGCGCCGCGCGTCTCGCGCTGTCGGCGCTGTGGCGTGAGCGCGAGCCCGGCTTCGACGTGGTCAGCGGCGACCCGCTGCAGCTGCCCGCCCTGCAACCCTTCGATATCCTTGCTGACGAACTGCAGCGCACCCCGGAACTGGCCGTGCTTGCCGGCGAACGCCGCGTGCGCGAAGCCCAGCTGCAGTTGGCACGCACCCAGGCACGGCCGGATATCAGCTGGCAGGTCGGCGCGCGCAACAGCCGCGACAGCGGCGATACCGCGCTGGTCGGCGGCTTCAGCGTGCCACTGGGGAGCCTGCGCCGCGCCGGTCCGGAGATCCGCGCAGCCGAAGCCGAGCTCGCCCTCAACGGGGTGGAACGCGATGCGCGCGCGCTGCAGCTGTACACCACCCTGGCCGAAGCGCACGGACGCTATGAAACGTCGCGGCTGGAAGTCACCCGCATGGCGAGCGATGTACTGCCGCACCTGCGGCGTGCCGAGAACGCCGCCGAAAAGGCCTGGCGTGCCGGTGCCATCAGCTACATGGAGTGGGCGCAGCTGCAGGCCATGCGCATCGAGGCGCGGCAGCGCCAGCTCGATGCCGCCATCGCCGCGCAGACCGCACTCATCGAACTGCAACGGCTGACCGGCCAGGGCCTGCTTGCCCACGCCAGCACCGCTCCCGCTACCGCGACCGTGTCCACGGAGGACCGCCGATGAACCTTTCGATCCCCCGCGCGGCGCGCATCGCCGCCCTCCTGTTGTGCCTGCTCGCACTGGCCGGCTGTGCCAAGGAAGCGCCCACGGCACCGGCCAGCCCGGACGCCGGCCACGGCGAACCCGGCCACACCGAAGCGGGCGAGGACCACGACGACGCATCGGACAGCACCACCATCCCTGCGGCGATGGCCGAGCAGTCCGGTATCAAGGTCACCCCGGTCGCGGCCGGCACCATCGCCGACGAACACGACGTGCAGGGCCTGCTGACCCCGGTGGACGGCCGCGTGGCCCAGGTGATGGCCCGGTTCCCCGGCCCGATCCGCTCGTTGCGCGCCAACGTGGGCGACACCATCAAGACCGGCCAGGTACTGGCCAGCATCGAAAGCAACCTCAGCCTGACCACCTACACGGTCAGCGCTCCCATCAGCGGCGTGGTGCTGGCCCGCCAGGCGCAGGTCGGCGGGGTGGCGGGCGAGGGCACGCCGCTGTTCGAGATCGGCGACCTGTCCACGCTGTGGGTGGACCTGCACATCTTCGGCAACGACACCCAGCACATCACCGCCGGCGTACCGGTTACGGTGTCGCGGATGACCGACGGGGTCACCCAGGCTACCACGCTGGAACGCGTGCTGCCCGGCACCGCCACCGCCAGCCAGAGCACCGTGGCCCGCGCCACGCTGCGCAACGACGACGGCCTGTGGCGGCCGGGCGCGGCGGTGAAGGCGCGCATCGTGGTCGCGACACGGCCCGCCGCGCAGGTGGTGCCGCTCAGCGCGCTGCAGACGATGGAAGGCAAGGACGTGGTGTTCGTACGCACCGGCGAGACCTACACCGCCCGTCCAGTGCGCCTCGGCGCGCGCGACGCCAACCAGGCGGAAGTGCTGGAGGGCCTCACCCTCGGCGATGAAGTCGTCACCGGGCAGAGCTACGTGGTGAAGGCCGACATCGGCAAGGCGGGAGCGTCGCATGAGCATTGAGCACGCAACCATCCCCGGGCGTGGAGGGCATCGCCATGCTTGAGCGCATCATTGCCGCCTCCATCGCCCATCGCTGGCTGATGATGAGCCTGACCCTGGCGTTGATCGCCGTGGGCGCGTGGAGCTTCACCAAGCTGCCCATCGATGCCACCCCGGACATCACCAACGTCCAGGTGCAGATCAACACCGCCGCCCCGGGCTATTCGCCGCTTGAAGCCGAACAGCGCATTACCTACCCAGTGGAAACCGTGATGGCCGGCCTGCCACGGATGGAACAGGCACGCTCGCTGTCGCGCTATGGGCTGTCGCAGGTCACCGTCGTGTTCGAAGACGGCACCGACATCTACTTCGCGCGGCAACAGGTGGCCGAACGCCTGCAGCAGGTGAAGTCGCAGATCCCGGCCGGGCTGGACCCGCAGCTGGGGCCGATCTCCACCGGTCTGGGCGAGATCTTCATGTACACCATCGACGCCGATCCGGCGGCGCGTAAACCCGATGGCAGCGCCTACACCGCCACCGACCTGCGCACGCTGCAGGACTGGGTGATCCGCCCACAGCTGCGCAACGTGCCGGGCGTGACCGAGGTCAATACCATCGGTGGCTTCCAGCGCCAGGTGCACATCACGCCCGATCCGGCCCGCCTGCGTGCGCTGGGTTTCACCCTGGAAGACGTGGTCCAGGCCGTGGAAAGCAACAACCAGAACGTCGGCGCCGGCTACATCGAACGCAACGGGCAGCAGTTCCTGGTGCGCATTCCCGGCCAGGTGGCCAACCTGGAGGAAATCGGCAACATCGTGCTGGCACGTCGCGAAGGCGTGCCGATCCACGTGCACGACGTCGCCGAGGTCGCCGAAGGCCCCGAGCTGCGCAGCGGCGCCGCCACCCAGAACGGCCATGAAGTGGTGATGGGCACGGTGGTGATGCTGATCGGTGCCAACAGCCGGGATGTGGCGCAGGCGGCCGCGGCGCGGCTGGAGCAGGCGCAACGCAGCCTGCCGCCCGGCGTCACCGTCACCGCCAGCTACGACCGCACCACCCTGGTGGACCGCACCATCCAGACCGTGGCCAAGAACCTGGTGGAGGGCGCACTGCTGGTGATCGTGGTGCTGTTCCTGCTGCTCGGAAATTTCCGCGCCGCATTGATCACGGCCGCGGTGATTCCGCTGGCGATGCTGTTCACCCTCACCGGGATGGCGCGCGGGGGCGTATCAGCGAACCTGATGAGCCTGGGCGCGCTGGACTTCGGCCTGATCGTCGATGGCGCGGTGATCATCATCGAGAACTGCCTGCGCCGCTTCGGCGAGCGCCAGCACGCGCTGGGCCGCGACATGACCCGCGAAGAGCGCTTTGCCGAAACCGCCAGCGCCACCGCCGAAGTGATCCGCCCCAGCCTGTTCGGGCTGGGCATCATCACTGCCGTATACCTGCCGATCTTCGCGTTGTCGGGCGTGGAAGGAAAAATGTTCCACCCCATGGCCATTACCGTGGTGCTCGCGTTGAGCGGCGCGATGGTGCTGGCGCTGACCTTCGTGCCGGCCGCCATCGCCTTGTTCCTGGGCGGCCACGTGCAGGAGAAGGAGAACCGGGTGATGGCCTGGGTGCGCCGGCGTTACCAGCCCCTGCTGGCATTCTCGCTGCGGCGCGGGCGCTGGATGGTGGGTGGCGCGCTGGTGCTGGTGGTGGGCTGCGGCCTGCTTGCCACCCGGCTGGGCAGCGAGTTCGTGCCCAACCTGGACGAAGGCGACGTGGCCATGCATGCCATGCGCATTCCCGGTACCAGCCTGACCCAGTCGGTCGAGATGCAGAAGCTGATCGAAAACCGGCTGGTGCGGTTCCCGGAGGTGAGCAAAGTATTTTCCAAGATCGGCACCCCGGAAGTGGCCTCCGATCCGATGCCGCCCTCGGTGGCCGACACCTTCATCATGATGAAACCGCGCAGGGACTGGCCGGACCCGCGCAAACCGCGCGCCACGCTGCTGGCTGAGCTGGAAGCAGCGGTGGAGCAGCTGCCCGGCAACAACTACGAGTTCACCCAGCCGATCCAGATGCGCACCAACGAGCTCATCTCCGGCGTGCGTGCCGACGTGGCGGTAATGCTGTTCGGCGATGACCTGGAGACGTTGCTGAAGGTGGGCAGGCGCATCGCCAGCGTGGCCGGCAGCGTGCCCGGCGCGGCCGATGTGCGCATGGAAGAAACCAGCGGCCTGCCGCTGCTCACCGTCACTCCCAACCGCAGCGCGCTGGCCGGCTACGGGCTCAACCCGGGCCAGGTGCAGTCCACCGTGGCCACCGCCGTGGGTGGGCAGGTGGCCGGCCAGCTGTTCGAAGGCGACCGTCGCTTCGACATCGTGGTGCGCCTGCCCGAGGCGCTGCGCCAGGACCCGGCCGCACTGGCCGACCTGCCGGTATCGCTGGCCCCGGCACTGGAAGGCGATGCCGACGAATCCAGCCAGGCCGGCGGCTGGACCAGCGGCACCGCGCGTACCGTGCCGCTGCGCGAGCTGGCCACGCTGGCCAACAGCGAGGGGCCGAACCAGATCAACCGCGAGAACGGCAAGCGCCGCATCGTGGTCACCGCCAACGTGCGCGATCGTGACCTGGGCAGCTTCGTCAGTGACCTGCAGCAGGCGGTCAACCGTGATGTACAGGTGCCCGATGGCTACTGGATCGAATACGGCGGCAGCTTCGAGCAGCTGATCTCGGCCAGCCAGCGCCTGGCGGTCGTGGTGCCGGTCACCCTGATCCTGATCTTCGCGCTGTTGTTCTGGGCGTTCGGCTCGGTCAAGGATGCGGCCATCGTGTTCAGCGGTGTACCGCTGGCGCTCACCGGTGGGGTGCTTGCATTGGCCGCACGTGGCATTCCGCTTTCCATCTCCGCGGGCGTCGGCTTCATCGCGCTTTCGGGCGTTGCGGTGCTCAACGGCCTGGTGATGATCAGCTTCGTGCGCAGCCTGCGCGAGGGCGGCATGCCGCTGGCCGATGCGGTGCGCGAAGGCGCGCTGGGCCGGCTGCGTCCGGTGCTGATGACCGCGCTGGTGGCCTCGCTCGGCTTCGTGCCGATGGCCTTCAACGTCGGCGCCGGCGCCGAAGTACAGCGCCCGCTGGCCACCGTGGTGATCGGCGGCATCGTGTCATCAACGCTGCTCACCCTGCTGGTGCTGCCGGTGCTGTACCGCTGGCTGCACCGCAGGCAGTAGCGCTATCCGGGTAGCGCCCGACCGTTGGTCGGGCGTTGCCCCTGCTCGATAAGCCGAACGGCCTTCGCTACACCATCCTCCGTCGCCATGGCCCGTCCCAATGCAGCTGCACGTGCCCGCGTGTCCACATGCTCGGCAACGGAAATAGCACGCCCCAACGTCCCGGTGTCCAGGCGTTTAGGCGACAGCGGTTCGGCGGCTACGCCGATCTCCCGCAATCGCGCCGCCCAGAAAAACTGATCTGCCGCAAACGGCATCACCAATGAAGGCACCCCCGCACGGCAGGCCGAATGGGTGGTGCCGCTGCCGCCGTGGTGGATCACCAGCGAACAGCGCGGGAACAGCGCTTCGTGCGGTGCAGGGCCGATGACAAACACGTTCGCTGGCAGCGGACCGTCTGGAAGGCCTGCCCAGCCCGGGAACAGCAGCACGCGCCGCGGTGCCAGCGCCTGCAGCAGTGCCGGCAACACCGTGTTGCGATCAAATCCCGTCATGCTTCCAAAGCCGACGTATACGGGCGGCGGGCCTTCATCGAGAAAGGCCTGCAGTTCCGGCGTCGGCTGCCAAGGCGCATCGGGTGCACGCCATTGCCCGCACACATGGTGATTGGCCGGCCAGTCGGCAGGCGGCGGCATCAGGCTCGGCGAAATCCCGTACAGCATTGGAACGTCACGCCACAGGGTGCGCCGAGCCGGCATGCCCATCGCCCGCCGCGCTTCGTTGATGGGGCGACGGAAGGTGCGCCACACGGCATCGTTGACCAGCCCGTAGCTGAGTTTGTTGAGCACACCGGGGAGGCGCAGCCGTGGCAGGAAGGGCGAGGCGAATGCGCGCGTGGGCGTAAGTGGAATCATGCCGGTTCCGATCACCGGTATGCCGTGGTGCTCGGCCACCGTCATGCCCACGAAGGCGGCAAGCCCGCCGGTCAGCACCGCGTCGCACCCGGCCGCGGCCGCGTCGGCCTGTCGCATCCATGCCGGCACGTGCCGCTGCGCCATCCGCGCCAAGCCCCGCGATGCCGCCGCCATGTTGTTACCGCGCGACACCAGCGCCACCACCTCGTCGTGGATGTCGCCTTCGAGCGCCGCATGCGGCACGCCAAGTGCCTGCGCGCTGCCCAGCGTGCCACCCTCGGCCAGCACCATCACCTCATGTCCAGCCACCTGCAGCCCATGGCACAGCATCACCAGCGGCCGGGTGTCGCCTTCGGTTCCATAGGTCACAGCGAGAAGTCGCATGGACGCATCCGATGATCGAAAATTGAAGTATCTCCATGCGGTGTGCAGAACGGGTCTATCCCGCCGCTGCAATCCCCGAATCTGATAAGTACGTCAAACCTGGCGGCGATGACCCGCAGCTAGTCTCGAGCACTGGCTGGAACTGCGCTCAAGGCAGCAGACGTTGTCCTACGGTACTTTCTTTGCGGGTAATCTCCGATATGACCTGCGCCATCTGGATCCGTTCTCGGTGAAGGTGAGGGTGCACGGCGTCCTTGTCGATGTGGACGTGAACTTCAGCTTCCATGTCTTCACCGACCAGAAGGGCAGGGGACCGTGCTTCCCGCATCATGCCGAGGAGCGCTATTTCTGCGTGAAGCGATACCAGCTCAGTCACACTGTCGCAGCCTTCATGCGTGGGCCCTTCTTCGACGCTTCGGTGCGGCGGCATGTCCGTAGCGTGGGTGGCGAGCCACAGGAACAGTACTTCTGCACCGACCTGGGCCATGGCGACATCATCTGGACCCGGATATCGAGACGTGAGCGGCAGAACCGCGTGCGCGTCTGGGTGGTGAGCGCCTACAACCGCGACTGGCAGGGCATGGTGCTCCCGCGCGGTCAGGGGTTGTTCCGGGTCCAGAAAGTGTTGGCAAGCAAGCTGGGCATTCCGCGACCCTGAATAAAAAAGGCACCCCATCGCTGGGGTGCCTTGGAATTACGGTCTCGGTGAAAGTGAAACGCGTTGGCTTTCGCCTATCCCGCCGATGGCTGAGGAAAGAACGGACCAAGTCCGCCTTCGCAGCGCTACTATCCCGTCGCCGGGTCCCGATCAGCAGCACTTGGTGAAATCATGTCACGCGGGCGCGCCCCGGTACAGGGGCAAGAGCGCCACCGTTCAGGGTTTTGCTGTGGATAAGCCTTGCCTTGCAGGGGCTGCGCGTGCATAATGCGCGGCTCGCTGTGTCCGGATTTGTCCGGATTGGTGGCCGGGAACACGTCATCCGGTCTGCCCTCGTCAGCGTAACCCTTTGATTCTCATGACGTGTGGCGGGAAACCGCCGAGGCCGCCGTCGCCCGGGCTATGGGCTGACACATACTTTCATCGAGGTGCGCAATGTCCCGCGTATGCCAAGTTTCCGGCAAGCGAGTGCAGACGGGTAACAACGTCTCGCACGCCAACAACAAGACCCGTCGTCGTTTCCTGCCCAACCTGCACGAGCGCCGCTTCTGGGTCGCCAGCGAAAACCGCTGGGTCAAGCTTCGTGTTTCCGCGCATGCACTGCGCACCATCGACAAGAACGGCATCGATTCCGTTCTGGCTGAGCTGCGTGCGCGCGGCGAAAAGGTCTGAGGAGTAGACGATCATGGCAGGCAAGCGCGATAAGGTCCGTATGATTTCGACCGCCGGTACCGGTCACTTCTACACGACCGACAAGAACAAGAAGAACACCCCCGGGAAGATGGAATTCTCGAAGTACGATCCGGTCGTGCGCAAGCACGTCCCGTACAAGGAAGGCAAGATCAAGTAATCCCTCACGGGGTTGCTCGATGGCCAACGAAGAACCCGCCTCACGGCGGGTTTTTTCGTTTCCGTGGGCGTGCACGCCGGCCATGGCAGAATGCCGGCACACCCCCAAACGGGCGAACCGATGCTGTTCGAATGGCTGCTGGGTTCATGGTTGTTGATGCTGGACTGGCTGATCCGGCTGGCCGCGCTGTTCTGGATTCCCAGCCGCACCACGCCCGGCGCCGCGCGCAGCTGGCTGCTGCTGGTCGGCTTCGTGCCCCTGCTGGGCCTGCCGCTGTACCTGCTGTTCGGCCACCCCTGGCTGTCGCGCCAGCGCGTGCAGCGCCAGGCCGAGGCCTCCCAGGTGATCCGCGAGGAGCAGGCGCTGCAGCCGCCGCTGCGCTGGAACCCGGTGCCCGATACCGCCACCGCCGAAATGGTGCCGCTGATCGAGCGCCAGGGCGACTTCATGCCCGTGCACGGCAACGCGGTGGAGCTGCTGACCGACTACGACGCCTCGCTGCAGGCGCTGATCGACGATATCGACCAGGCCCGCGACCGCGTGCACCTGCTGTACTACCTGATGTTCGACGACGCGGTGGGCGAAGCGGTGGTGCAGGCGCTGCAGCGCGCCGCCGCACGCGGCGTGCACTGCCGCCTGCTGCTGGATGCGGTGGGTGCCAAGCGTGGCCTGCGCCGCTACCGCCACCGCCTGCAGGCGCTGGGCGTGGACGTGCGCGCCATGCTGCCCGGCGGGCTGCGCTGGCGCCGCAGCGGGCGGATGGACCTGCGCAACCACCGCAAGATCGCGGTGATCGACAACCGGGTCGGCTACATCGGTTCGCAGAACCTGGCCCAGCCCGGCTTCGTGCCCGGCTACCCCAACCGCGAACTGGTGGCGCGGGTGCGCGGCCCCGCAGTCGCCCACCTGGAGGCGGTGTTCGCCAGCGACTGGTACATGGAAACCGGCCAGCGCCTGGAGGTGATGATGGTCGAGCCGGTCTGCGCCGATGACGTGCCCACCCAGCTGCTGCCCAGTGGCCCGGCCTATCCCTTCAGCAACGCGCGCGACGCGGTGAATGCGCTGATCCACCTGGCACGCCGCCGCATCGTGCTGGTCACCCCGTACTTCGTCCCCGACGAGGCCACGTTGAGTGCGCTGCGCATCGCCGCGCTGTCGGGCGTGCAGGTGCAGCTGATCCTGTCGGCCAGCAACAACCAGCACCTCACCGCCTGGGCGCAGGAGGCGTACTACGACGAACTGCTGCGCGCCGGCGTGCGCGTTGCGCTGTACGAACCGCATTTCCTGCATGCCAAGCACCTCACCGTGGACGAGGACATCGCGCTGGTCGGGTCGATCAACCTGGACATCCGCTCGTTCGCGCTCAACGCCGAGATCGGCATGCTCTGCTACGACCGGGGGCTGGTACGACAGTTGATCGAGATCGAAGACGACTACCTGCGGCAGTCGCGCCAGCTCGACCTGAAGGCGTGGCGGCTGCGGCCTGCGTGGCGACGCAGCCGCGAAGGCATCGCGCGGCTGGCCGATGCGCTGATGTAGCGCACGGGGCGTTGCGGGCGCATGTCCTACAATGCGGCCATGACCGACTCCGAACCCATGCTCCAGGCCGACCTGGCCATCATCGGCGGCGGTGCGGCCGGCGTGCTGGTCGCGCTCAACGCGCTGCGCGGCGCCACCGCGCCCGTGCAGGTGGTCCTGTTCGAGCCCGCGTCCACGCTGGCCCAAGGCATTGCCTACGCCACGCCGTGGCCGGAGCACCTGCTCAACGTGCCGGCCGGCAAGATGAGCGGCCTGCCCGAACAGCCGGGTGATTTCGTCGACTACCTGCTGCAGGCCGATGCACTGCCAGGCGTCCCGCGCGACGTACTGACCGAGACGTTCGTTCCGCGCCGCCATTACGCGGCGTACCTGCAGCATCGCCTTGCAGAAGCGCAGGCGCAGAGCCCGGCGACGCTGCACGTGGTGCACGTGCCGGTTATCGCGCTGCAGCCGGGCACGCCACGGAACGTGTTGCGACTGGCCGATGGCCAGCAATGGCAGTCACGCCAGGTGGTGCTGGCCTGCGGCAACAGCATGCGCCCGTTGCCCACGCCCGGTGCCGAGGCCCTGCCGCCCGGCCGCGTGGTGGATGCGTGGGATTACGACGGCGTGCGCCTGTTGGCCGGCGATGACGACGTGGCCATCATCGGCTCGGGCCTGAGCATGGCCGACAGCGTGGTGGCATTAGCCACGGCGGGTCATCGCGGCCGGATCCACGTGCTGTCGCGGCACGCGCTGCTGCCACTGCCGCATGCGCACGGCGGCATCGCCAAGTTCGATCCCCAGCCGCTGCTGGCGATGCCATTGCGCGCCCGCATGCGCGCGCTGCGCGGCCATGTGCGCGACGCAGCGGCGAAGGGTATTCCTTGGCAGGGCGTGATGGACCGCATCCGTCCACTGGGCCAGGCGCTGTGGCAGGGACTTGATGCAGCTGACCAGCGCCGTTTCTTGCGCCACGTGGTGCGGTACTGGGACGTGCACCGCCACCGCATTGCCGAAACGGTACATGCGCAGCTGGCCGAACTGGAGGAATCGGGCCAACTGCAGCGCCACCGCGCGCGGCTGGATGCGCTGCTGGTGCTGGACAGCACCCTGCAGCTGCATGCACACGGCGCCGCGGGTGGCCTGCCGCCGTTGAATGTGGGCGCCGTAATCAACGCCACCGGCGTGGAAACCCGCGCGCTGGCCATGCGCAACCCGCTGTTGCAGCAGCTGCTGGCCGATGGCCATGCGCGTCCGGGCCCGCATGGGCTGGGGTTGGACAGTGACAGTGCGGGTTTCCTGCTGGACGGGCAGGGCAGGCTGCAGCCGGGCGTGCAGGTCGTCGGCAGCCTGCGTATCGGCACCTTGTGGGAAAGCCTGGCCATTCCGGAACTGCGTGTGCAGGCCCACCAGGCGGCAACGGCCGCGTTGATGCGTCACGACCAACGGTCGTGACCTACCGTGAACGGGTTGCGCGCGCCGCCCCCGTGCGGCGGCGGGCGGGGTAAAATGGGCGCATGGATGTCTCCCACCTGCTCGACGGGCTCAACCCCGCTCAGCGCGAAGCTGTGTCCGCCCCGCCCGGCCACCATCTGGTGCTTGCCGGTGCCGGTTCCGGCAAGACCCGCGTACTGATCCACCGCATCGCCTGGCTCAACGAAGTCTGCGGCGTGCCCATGCACGGCATTTTTGCGGTGACCTTCACCAACAAGGCCGCCGGCGAAATGCGCCACCGCATCGACGTGCAGCTGCCGCAGGGCAGCCGTGGCGCGTGGATCGGCACCTTCCACGGCCTGGCCCATCGCCTGCTGCGCCTGCACTACCAGGAAGCCAAGCTGCCCGACAGCTTCCAGGTGCTGGATTCGGACGACCAGCTGCGGCTGGTCAAGCGCGTGGTGCAGCAGCTGGAAATCGACGACAGCAAGCATCCGCCCAAGCAGATAGCCTGGTGGATCAACGAACAGAAGGACGAAGGCCGCCGCCCGCAGCACATCCAACCCGAGCCGAACGATGCCTGGCTGGAAACCATGCGCCAGGCCTACGCGGCCTACCAGGAACGCTGCGACCGCGCCGGCCTGGTCGACTTTGCCGAGCTGCTGCTGCGCGCGCACGAACTGCTGCGCGACAATCCGGCGCTGCTGGCCCACTACCGCTCGCGTTTCCGCGAGATCCTGGTGGACGAGTTCCAGGACACCAACGCCATCCAGTATGCCTTCGTGCGCGTGCTGGCCGGCGACAGCGGCCACGTGTTCGTGGTCGGCGACGATGACCAGGCCATCTACGGCTGGCGCGGCGCCAAGGTCGAGAACGTACAGCGCTTCCTGAAGGATTTCCCGGGCGCGCAGACCGTGCGCCTGGAGCAGAACTACCGCTCCAGCGCCAACATCCTGGGTGCGGCCAATGCGGTGATCGCGCACAACCCGGACCGGATCGGCAAGGAGCTGTGGACCGACAGCGGCGATGGCGAGCCCATCGACCTGTACGCGGCCTACAACGAAATGGACGAGGCGCGTTACGTGGTCGAGCGCGCACGCCAGTGGGTGCGCGACGGTGGCAGTTACGGCGACGCCGCCGTGCTCTACCGCAGCAACGCGCAGTCGCGGGCCTTTGAAGAAGCGCTGCTCTCCGAGCAGGTGCCGTACCGTGTGTACGGCGGCATGCGCTTCTTCGAGCGCGCCGAAATCAAGGATGCGCTGGCGTACCTGCGGCTGATGACCAACCGCAACGACGACGCCGCCTTCGAGCGCGCGGTCAACACGCCCACGCGTGGCATCGGCGACCGCACCCTGGATGAAGTGCGCCGGTTGGCGCGCCACCAGGCGATCTCGCTGTGGGAAGCGACCATGCTCACCACCCAGGGCAACGAGCTGGCCGCCCGCGCGCGCAACGCGCTGGCTGGTTTCCTCAGCCTGGTGAACCAGCTGCACCATGAAGCCGGTGACATGACGCTGGCCGAACGCATCGACCATGTGCTGATCCGTTCCGGCCTGCGCGAGCACTGGTCGAAGGAAAGCCGCAACGCGCTGGATTCGGAATCGCGCGCGGACAACCTGGACGAACTGGTCTCGGTGGCCTCGCGCTTCACCCGGCGCGAGGACGACGTCGAGGAAGGCGCGGAAAACATGAGTGAGCTGGTCGCCTTCCTGTCCTACGCCTCGCTGGAAGCCGGCGAAGGCCAGGCCCAGGCGGGCGAAGAGGGGGTGCAGCTGATGACCCTGCATTCGGCCAAGGGCCTGGAATTCCCGCTGGTGTTCCTGGCTGGCATGGAAGACGGCCTGTTCCCCAGCGCGCGTTCGCTGGAAGAAAGCGGCCGGTTGGAAGAGGAGCGCCGCCTGGCGTACGTGGGCATCACCCGCGCGCGCCAGAAGCTGGTGCTCAGCTACGCCGAATCGCGCCGCATCCACGGCCAGGAAAACTACAATGTGCCCTCGCGCTTCCTGCGCGAGATCCCGCGTGAGCTGCTCAACGAAGTGCGCCCCAAGGTGCAGGTCTCGCGGGGTGCCTCGCTCGGCGCCAGCCGCCCGGCCGGCCACGCCGCGATGGAAGCGCCGCCGCTCAAGCTGGGCGCGATGGTCACCCATGCAAAGTTCGGCGAAGGCATGGTCACCGACTATGAAGGCAGCGGCGCGCACGCGCGCGTGCAGGTAGAGTTCGCCGAGGCCGGCAGCAAGTGGCTGGTGATGGCCTACGCCAACCTCACCGTGATCTGAGCGGGCGTGTCACGGATGACCCGCCATGTGCTCTTCCTCTGCAGCCAGAATCGCCTGCGCAGCCCCACGGCCGAGCAGGTATTCGCCGACTGGCCGGGCGTGGAAACCGCCTCGGCCGGCGTGCTCGCCGATGCGGATGTGCCGGTCAGCCCGGAGCTGCTGCAATGGGCGGATGTCATCTTCGTGATGGAGCGGGCGCACCGCACGCGGCTGGCCAGCCGGCACCGGCAGTGGTTGAACGGGAAACGGGTGATCTGCCTCGATATTCCCGATGACTACGACTTCATGCAGTCGGAGCTGGTGGAGCTGCTGAAAAAGAAGGTAGTTCCGCACCTGTAGGGCCACGCAGGGCGTGGCGCTACAATTTCCCACCAGATTCCAGGTATCCCCATGTCCACCACCCCCGTCGCCATCAACGTCAAACTCAATGCCCGGCTCCAGCCCGAGCACCGCCTGCAGCTGTTCGAAGACCCGCTCGAGGCGATGCTTGAAGCAGCCGGCATCGGCGAAATCATGGGGGGTGGCACCGCGCTGAGCGAAGAGGGCGAGGTGGAATACGGCGACCTGGAAATCCAGCTGCATGACGCGGCCGCATTGCCGACCGTCATCGAACTGCTCGAACAGCTCGGCGCCCCCAAGGGTTCGCTGATCCAGCGCGAAGGCGAGCCCGACGTTTCGTTCGGCATCACCGAAGGCCTGGGCCTGTACCTCAACGGCACCGACCTGCCCGACGAGGTCTACGAGCAGTGCGATTCGAACTATGTGTTCGACCAGATCGTGGAACGCATCGACGGCCACGGCGAAGTCTGCAGCTGGTGGCAGGGCCCGAGCGAAACCGCGCTGTACCTGTATGGCGCTTCGTTCGAGACCCTGCGCGAGCGCATCGCCGAGCTGGTGGCGACCTACCCGCTGTGCCAGGGCGCACGGGTAATCAAGATCGCCTGATCCCGGTAGCGCCGACCGTTGGTCGGCAACGCAGCAACCGGGCAATGGGGCAACCACCCCATTGGCCGCGCATTCGACGGGAGAGCAGCCGACTGACAGTCGGCTCTACCGCCGCTCGAACGCGACTCATCCCCGTTTTCCCCCGCTTCGTCGCGTGCCGCTTGTCGGTCCCCGGTCGTGCGCCCAGAGTCTGGCGCTGTCTGCTGGGAGCACACACATGAACAAGGGAATCCCGTACCTGATGGCTGCATTGGTCGCGCTGACGCTGTCGGCGGGCTGGGCGGCACCGGTGCTGGCCCTGTTCGAACATGCTGCCGCCTGCCTGGACAGCGGCGGCAGCCTGGACCTGCTGCGGATGCGCTGCACCCCGCCCAGTGCAGCGCGTGATCTGCTGCTGCAGGGGTGGGGCTTCTGGGTGACTGCGGCGGCGGTCGCGGCGGTAGCGCTGCTGCTGACCCGCACACGTCCGCCGCGCCGGCGTTCGCCCCTCCCGCAGTGAGCTTTGCAACCAGTCCGAGCGGCGGGCGGGCCGAACACTGATAGTGTCCGTGCCCACTCCAGCCGTGGCACGGGCCTTGATCACCAGCGCGATCCAGCGGACCTCTTCGCTTCCTTCCCTTGCCGGCATTCCAGAGCCGGCCCGCACGCCGCGCCGGTCGCTGCCGGCGTTGGTGGTGTCACATCTGCACAACGCACCGGCCCGGGTGCCGCAGATGCTCGATCTGGCCGACTGTCCAGCGCGGCCCTGGCGGGGAGCGGGCAGCCAGCCGGCCATGATCGTCACCCGGGGCGACGAGTGCTGGCGGGTGAAGGCAACGGCCGACGCCACCTGCAGCGCCATGGAAGTCACGCTGGGCAAACTGTTCCAGCTCACCGGGCTGGTCGCTCCCGACACTGGGCTGGTGGCGGCCGTCGAGGGCCTGCCGACCGGGTCCCGGCATGTCGGCTCACGCTTCGAGGCGGACTTCCAGGACCTCGGCGATTTCCTGGTCAGTGACGCGGCTGCGGCGCTGGTCGCGGCAGCCGATCCTTCAGCGCGCAGCACCTACGAGGCGCTGCGGACCGACCATGCGCAGGCCGTATCCGACAACGCCAGGCTGCTGAACGACGCCGGTGTCGAGTGGTGGGCACTGCGCGGCGAGGACGCCCAACAGCATGCCGCCAACGACCAGCGCCGGTTCAACGCGCTGGACGCGATGAACCGCCTGCTGCCGCGACCGCTGCGCTGCGAACAGCTGCGTCATTTCATCGCCTCGCGCTGGTTGTGCAACTGGGACCAGCTCAACTACCGGCTGGAGAACTTCGGCTACACCCTCCGGAACGGGGTGCGGGTGGGCATGTCGCTGGATTTCGGCGCCTGCGGGCCGCTCGGGTTCCGCGACCTCCAGACGGGCGCGATGCTGCCCAAAGCGGCCAGCCAAGCGGTGGCCATCGCCCAACGGCCACCGTCGTTGTTCCCTGTTCCTCTTTCATATGTCAGCAACGTCGGTCATTTCGACGCCATATGTGGCGATTGTGGGCCATTGCAGGACGTTACTGCGTGGCCCTACGGGTTCCAGTCCGAGAGCATCGCCAGCTTGTTCCGGCCACCGCTCGCCCTCGATCCTGCCGTGGCCGATACGCTTGCCGAAATGGGCTACCGGCTGGGGCTGCTGCCGCTGTCTGCGCTCACCGCCGTCATCGAGCGCCACTGGCCGGAAGGCCCTGCCGGGGCGGCGTCGGCGTGGCCCACGGCAGCCGAGCTGGCCGCACACCTGCTCCGCCGCCGCGACGCCCTGCTCGCACGGTTCGATCCGGCGCAGATCGCCGACTGGGTGCAGGCCGATCCCGACCGCGCGGCGAGGGTCCGGCAGGAACTCACCAACGCCGCGCAGGCCATGCTCCGCGCCCCGGCCGACCGCCCGGATTGATCCGCCTCAAGGCACGCTCTCCACGCCGGGTGTGCAATGGTGTCCCCACTGCCTTAGCCAAGGAGCGTGCCATGTACAAGCGGATCCTGATTGCCACCGATGGCTCCGAGCTGTCCGAAAAGGGCCTGCTCAAGGGGCTGGAACTGGCCCGCGACCTCAACGCCGAAATCGATATCGTCACTGTCTCCGAGCCTTGGGCCGTCGGCATGTATGACGCCATGGGCTGGAGCGTGGGCTACATGAACAGCCCTGAGTACAAGGCCGACCGCGAAGAGACCGCAGAGAAAGTGCTGGCGCCGGCCAAGGCCGCCTGCGAAGCGCAGGGCCTGCGCGCCACCACCGTGCACGTGCTGGACCGCTATGCCGCCGACGGCATCATCGACACGGCCATGGAACGCAACAGCGACCTGATCGTGATGACCTCGCACGGCCGCCGCGGCGTGACCCGGGTCCTGCTCGGCAGCCAGACCGCCGAAGTGCTCGCACGCAGCACCGTGCCGGTGCTGGTCATCCGATGATCTAGGGGCGCAGCTTCAACGCCATGGACTCGTCCAGGCTGCCGTCGGGCTGCACCACCACGTAGCGTTCCCCGGCCCGGTCGAACAGCACCGGGATCGGGTCGCGGAACAGCGGCCGGCGTACGAAGCGCAGCGACCAGCCGAAATGCTCCAGGGTGTCCACGGCTTGGCGCTGCTCGTCATTCAGCCCCGCACGCAGGGCGGCGGGGTCGATGGGTTTGCGTCGTTCAGGAGTCGTCATCGGGTACGGCAGGGCCAACTCACCAGCTGTAGAGCTTCCAGTACACCGGCGAGGTGCCATCCTTGCTCCGGTCCACGCCGCCGTGCTGGCTGCCTTCGTACATGTAGTACGGCGCACCACGCGAGGGTGTGACCTTGACCATGCGCAACTGGCCACTGACCCGGTACTCCTCGATCACATCGCCGTTGTCCATCACGCGCTTGGCGATATCGGCGCCCCGCACATCGACCGGGGGCACGCCAGCGCCGCCGCCCGTGGTGGCACAACCCGCCAGCACAAGCAGTCCAGCCAGCAGCAGAGTTTTCATGGGCCACGGTTCCTGGGTCGGGGGAGTCTGGATTATGCCCGATGCCCCGTGATGCCGGTGCCGGGAATGGCCCCAGCGGGGCGCGTAGAATCGTCGCATGAGCCGATTAGTCCTGATTGACGGGTCCAGTTACCTGTATCGCGCGTTCCACGCGCTTCCGCCGCTGACCAACGCTGCCGGTGAACCCACCGGCGCGCTGTTCGGTGTGGTCAACATGCTGCGCGCCACCCTGAAGGAGCGCCCCGAGTACGTGGCCTTCGTGGTCGACGCGCCGGGCAAGACCTTCCGTGACGACCTGTACGCCGACTACAAGGCCAATCGGCCGCCGATGCCCGACGACCTGCGCCCGCAGATCGAGCCGATGTGCCAGATCGTCGAGGCGCTGGGCCTGACCATCCTGCGCATTCCGGGCGTGGAAGCCGACGATGTGATCGGCACGCTGGCGCTGCAGGGCCACCGCGACGGGATGACCGTCACCATCTCCACCGGCGACAAGGACTTCGCCCAGCTGGTCCGCCCGGGCATTGAGCTGGTCAACACCATGACCGGCAGCCGCATGGATTCGGACGCTACCGTGATGGACAAGTTCGGCGTGCGCGCCGACCAGATCGTCGACCTGCTGGCGCTGATGGGCGACGCCGTGGACAACGTGCCCGGCGTGGAGAAGTGCGGCCCCAAGACGGCCGCCAAGTGGCTGGCCGAGTACCAGACCCTGGACGGGGTGATGGCCGCCGCGCCTGGCATGAAGGGCAAGATCGGCGAAAACCTGCGTGCCGCGCTGGAGCGCCTGCCGCTGAACCGCGAACTGGTCACCATCCGCACCGACGTGGCGCTGGACGCCACCCCGCAGACCCTGGCGCTGCGCGATCCGGATGTGCCGACACTGGGCGAGCTCTACCTGCGCTACGGCTTCACCCAGGCGCTGAAGGAGCTGGGTGGCCCGGTCCCGGCCACTGCGGCGGCCAGCGATGCGCCGGTGAGCCTGCGCGGCACCGCTGCGGGCTACGCGCGCGGCGCGGCCAGCGAGCCGGCCCCGGCCCTGGATGCGGCCCTGTCGGCCCCGGGCGAATACGAGACCGTGCTCACCCCCGAACAGCTGCAGGCCTGGGTGGCCCGCGCCGAGGCCGCCGAGCTGATCGCCTTCGACACCGAGACCGACGCGCTCGATGCCATGCGCGCCAACCTGGTCGGCATCAGCCTGGCGGTCGAGCCGGGCCGTGCGGCCTACATTCCGGTCGGGCATGACTACCCCGGCGCCCCTGCCCAGCTGCCGCGCCAGCAGGTGCTTGATGCGCTGCGGCCTTTGCTCGAGAACCCGCAAAAGAAGAAGGTGGGCCAGCACGGCAAGTACGACCTGCACGTGCTGCGCCGGCACGGCGTGGACGTGAAGGGCTACCACGATGACACCATGCTCGAAAGCTTCGTGCTCAATTCCACCGCCACCCGCCACGACATGGATTCGCTGGCGATGCGCTACCTCGGCTACACCACGATCAAGTTCGAGGACGTCGCCGGCAAGGGGGCCAAGCAGATTCCGTTCTCCCAGGTAGGGCTGGACGAAGCCAGCCGCTATGCGGCCGAAGATGCCGACATCACCCTGCGCCTGCACCGCGTGCTGCACCCGCAACTGCTGGAATCGGCCGCGCTGGACAACGTGTACCGCAGCATCGAAATGCCGCTGGTGCCGGTGCTGGCCCGGATCGAAGCCAACGGCGTGTACATCGACAGCGCCGAGCTGCGCCGGCAGAGCCAGGACCTGGGCGCGCGCATGCTGGCCGCCCAGCAGAAGGCCACCGAACTGGCCGGGCGCACCTTCAGCCTGGACTCGCCCAAGCAGCTGCAGGCGGTGCTGTTCGACGAGCTGAAGCTGCCCGCGCTGGTGAAGACCCCCAAAGGCCAGCCCAGCACCAACGAAGAGGCGCTGGAGGCGATCGCCGAACAGCACGAGCTGCCGCGGGTGATCCTGGAGTACCGCGGGCTGGCCAAGCTGCGCAGCACCTACACCGACAAGCTGCCGGAGATGGTCAACCCCGACACCGGCCGGGTCCACACCAGCTACCACCAGTCCGGCGCGGCCACCGGCCGGCTGTCCTCGTCGGACCCGAACCTGCAGAACATCCCGATCCGCACCGAGGACGGCCGCCGCATCCGCCGCGCCTTCGTGGCCCCGCCGGGGCACAAGCTGCTGGCCTGCGATTACTCGCAGATCGAGCTGCGGATCATGGCCCACCTGTCCGAGGACCCGGGCCTGGTGCGCGCGTTCGAACAGGGCGTCGATGTGCACCGTGCCACGGCGGCCGAGGTATTCAGCCGCGCGCTGGACGAGGTCACCCCGAACGAGCGCCGCGCCGCCAAGGCCATCAACTTCGGCCTGATGTACGGCATGAGCGCGTTCGGGCTGGCCCGTAACCTGGGCATCGACCGGGGCCAGGCGCAGGATTACGTGGCGCTGTACTTCAGTCGCTACCCCGGCGTGCGCGACTTCATGGAGCGCATGCGCCAGCAGGCCCGCGACCAGGGGTATGTGGAAACCATCGAAGGCCGCCGGCTGTATCTGAACGATATTCACGCGCGCAACCAGGGCCTGCGCGCCGGCGCCGAGCGCGCGGCGATCAATGCACCCATGCAGGGCACTGCCGCGGACATCATCAAACGGGCCATGGTGAAGGTGGACGACTGGCTGCAGGGCCAGGGCGGCCGCGCCCGGATGATTCTGCAGGTGCACGATGAACTGGTATTCGAAACCGAAAGCGAGTTTCTGGAAACCTTGCGCACGCAGGTGGTCGAGCTTATGTCGTCTTCAGCTCAATTACGCGTCCCGCTGGTGGTGGATGCCGGAGTAGGAGATAACTGGGATGAGGCACATTGAGACGCGAGTCACGTTGAATAAGCTGAATTGGTTCATTGCGGGTCGATAAACTGACTCTTCGATGAATGTTTTAGGTTTCACCGCAGTATTAATTGGCGCCCTTCACGAACTATCAATGTTCGAGGTGCTTTTATAGACCTCGACAGGCGCAATGCCTGTTGTGGATCTCTCCCATCCCCTGGAGCAGATCTCGGAACGGGGGCTCCTCCCCAAGCGCCCGTTCCCCGGCCCCGCTGACCTCCCCCTGGTCGGCGGGGCTTTTTATTTTCAGGAGTCCGGCCAACGGCCGGCGCTACCCGTATGCTTCAGGCACTCTCTCTTCTGCGGGGCTCGCATGAGCGACCTGTTCGACCTGGCCATGCCCTGGTGGGAATTCATCCTGCGCGCCGTCGTGGTGTATGTGGTCGTGCTCGGCATGGTCCGCCTGTCGGGCAAGCGCGCCCTGGGCCAGATCACCCCGTTCGACGTGCTGCTGATCGTGCTGCTGGGCAACGCGGTGCAGAACGCGCTGCTGGGCAAGGACACCTCGCTCGGCGGCGGCCTGCTGCTGGCGGCCACCCTGATCTCCCTGAACTACGGTGTGGGCTGGCTGAGCCAGCGCAGCCGCCGCGTTGAAGCGCTGGTGGAAGGCGAACCGGTGCTGATCGCCCGCGACGGCAAGCTGCTGGACTCGGTGCTGCGGCGTGAACTGGTCACCCGTGCCGACGTGGAAGCGGCCATGCGCCAGCAGGGCTGCGCACACATCAGCGAGGTCTCCATGGCGCTGCTGGAAATCAACGGCCACATCACCATCGTGACGCAGAAGCGGTAGCGCCGGCCGTTGGCCGGCCCAGGCTGGTCATCCTCGCCCGTGTACCGTCGGCCGCCAACGATCGAAACCTGGAAGCGCAGCCGGCAGCCTGCTGCTGGAATCGCCGGTATCAGCGGCCGCCTTCCGGTCGGCCCGCGCAATGGAGATGCCCTGCGATGCCCCTTGATGCCGTTACCACTACGCTCTCATCGAGCACCACGACCCGGCGGTGGGTCTCTGTCTATCTGGAACGCCCGGGTGCAGTTCTGCACGGGAACGATACGCCGCATACGGACGATACGCCTCCGACGTATGACCAGGTCATCGGGCCAGACGGGGGACTGCCCACTTACGCCCAGGCGGCGGGGCAGGACGCCTCAAGACGACTGCCGGACTCGCGCGCCATTCCACAGAACGTCGCCAACGAGCCGGGCGCATCGTCCTCGCCGTCGTACGCGTATGCGTCCACCGCCCCCGAACACCCGCAGGTCCAGGCCCGCGAACTGAACAAGCTGCTGAAACGCATCTCGCGCAATGAAATCAAGCTGGTCAAGGCCCACGACATCATGCTCGAGGATGCTGTGGACCGCTTCGTTCGCCACCAGGTGCTGCGCAACTTCTGCGGTGGCGGATTGTTCGATGACAGCGCCAGCGAAGACAGATCCATGGCCGAACGCAATTACCTGCACTACGCGAAAAAGCTGCCGAAATTGCAGGCCGAGTACGCGGCCATGCTCCAACGCCCGTAGCGCCACGCCCTGCGTGGCTGCGCCCCTCGTAACCCGCCCGCGCTACGCCCCCGCCACCCAGTCGCGCGGCACCAGGTAATCGCCCAGACGCGCTTCGGCGCTGCCGGGCTCGGGCTGGAACCCGTACTCCCAGCGCACGCGCGGCGGCAGGCTCATCAGGATGCTTTCGCTGCGCCCGCCGCTCTGCAGCCCGAACAGCGTGCCGCGGTCGTACACCAGGTTGAACTCCACGTACCGGCCCCGCCGGTACAGCTGGAACTCGCGCTCGCGTTCGCCGTACGGGGTGTGCTTGCGGCGTTCCACGATCGGCAGGTACGCCTGCAGGAAGCCATCGCCCACCGCGCGCAGGTAGGCGAAGTCGCGTTCGAAGTCGCCGTGCAGGTCGTCGAAGAACAGCCCGCCCACGCCGCGCGTTTCATTGCGGTGGCGCAGGAAGAAATACTCGTCGCACCAGCGCTTGTGCGCCGCATAGCGCTCTTCGCCGAACGGGGCGCACAGGTCGTGGGCGGCCTGGTGCCACTGCTGCACGTCCTCGTCGAACGGGTAGAACGGGGTCAGGTCGAAGCCGCCGCCGAACCAGGACGCGACCTGCTGCCCATCACGCTCGGCGCTGAAGTAGCGCACGTTGGCGTGGGTGGTGGGCAGGTACGGATTGAGCGGGTGGAACACCAGCGACACGCCGGTGGCGCGCCACGAGGCGCCAGCCAGCTCCGGCCGGTTTGCCGAGGCCGACGGCGGCAGACGCGTGCCGGAAACATCGGAGAAGCCGATACCGGCCTGCTCGAACACCGCGCCATCGCGCAGGATGCGGGTACGGCCACCGCCGCCCTCGGCGCGCTGCCAGAGATCTTCGGTGAAGCGGGCCTGGCCGTCGGCGGTTTCGACCGCGCCGCAGATGCGGTCCTGCAGGTCGGTCAGGTAGCTGCGTACACGCTCGAATTCGTTCATGCGGCTACTTTACCGCAGGGCAGCGAGGCAGGCCTCGGTCTACGGGGCCTTTGCGGCGAACCATCGCCGCACGTCCGGGCGCAGCACGCGTGCCACCAGCCAGGCGTGCAGTGCGGCGAACGCCAGCGCGGTGAGCACGGTCAGGCCGGTGTAGATCACGCGCTGCATCTGCAGGTCGCGGCGCAGCTGGCCGGCATCGGCGTCTGCGTGCGGCGGCAGGTGCACGATCAGCTGGCGGAATACCTCGTCGATCACCCACGCACCGACGAAGTTCAGCAGCGCGGTGACCACCAGCAGCACGATGAAGGTCCACAGCGCCCAGCGGTTGCGCCGCAGCAGGCCCCAACATGCCGCAGCCCCCACCAGGGAAAGGACCAGCATGCCCACGTTCACCGCCACCGCATGCCGGCCGAACCAGCGCAGCGACGACGGCATCCAGGACAGGTCGGCGCCGTCCAGCAGGTCCTTCAACCAGGCCGACTGGGCGAGCAGCGCGGCGAGCACCGCGCCACCGGCCCAGCACACGGCCGACACGATGCACACCACCAACACCGACTTGGCCAGCGGGGCAAGAAAGGTCGGGGTGCCATCCCCCTTCGGGCGCGGATGGGCAACGGGCAGCAGCGGGGGCGTAATCGAAGACATCCGGTGTCCTGGCAGTGTGCGGTGGGGTCAGCCCGGCGCGATCACGCGCGCGGCCGCCGGCAGGATATGGTCTTCGCTCAACGGTGCCAAGCGGCGCCCGTGCGGTGGCTGCAACGGCACCCAGGCCAGTTCGGCGATCTCCGCCCGTGCCTGTGGGGTGCCCAGCACCTGTACCCACCAGGCCTCGGCGTGCACCCGGCAGCCGGTTTCATGCACCGCCCAGTCGCTGTAGGCGCCCAGCGGCACCGCCGTGGCGGGGTCCAGCTGCACGCCCAGTTCCTCGTCCAGCTCGCGCGCCAGCGCGGCCAGCGGTGCCTCGCCCGGCTCGGGCTTGCCGCCCGGCTGGATGAACACCGCCGAGCCGTGCTTGCGCACCACCAGCACGCGCTGGGCGGCATCGGTGATGACCGCGGCGACGATCCGTATCGTCGCCGCGTCGTGGCTCACTTCAGGTTCTCTTCGAACAGCTTGAGGATGCGCTTGTACTGGTCCAGCCAGGAATCGGCGCGCACGTAGCCGTGGCGTTCCAGCGGGTAGGGCGCGATGCTCCAGTTGTCCTTGTGCAGCTCGATCAGCTTCTGGGTGAGGTTGACCGAGTCCTGGAAGAACACGTTGTCGTCCATCATCCCGTGCGCGATCAGCAGGTGGTCCTGCAGGCCCTCGGCATATTCGATCGGCGAGGAGACCCGGTAGGCCTCCGGGTCGATGTCCGGGGTGTTGAGGATGTTGGCGGTGTAGCCGTGGTTGTACTGGTGCCAATCCACCACCGGGCGCAGCGCGGCGCCGGCCTTGAAGGTGCCCGGCGAACGGAACAGCGCCATGAAGGTCATGAAGCCGCCGTAGGAGCCGCCGTAGATGCCGGCATGGTCGCGGTCACCCTGCTGGGTGGCCACCAGCCAGTCCAGGCCGTCCTTGTAGTCTTCCAGTTCCGGGTGGCCCATGTTGCGGTAGATCGCCGTGCGCCAGTCGCGGCCGTAGCCCTCGCTGCCGCGGTAATCCATGTCCAGCACCACGTAGCCCTGCTGCACCAGCAGGTTGTGGAACATCTGCTCGCGGAAGTAGGCCGGGTAGCGCTGGTGCACGTTCTGCAGGTAACCGGCGCCGTGCACGAACATGGCGATCGGGTACTTCCTGCCCGGCTCCAGGTTCTCCGGGCCGTAGTACTTGGCCCAGACCACGCCCGCGCCGTGCTTCGAAGGCACCTGCACCAGCTTGGGCTGGATCCACTCGCGGGCCTTGAAGGCGGCAGTGCGGGTGTCGGTCAGCACCTTGGCCTGGCCGCCCGCGGTGGGCACCACCGCCAACTGCGCCGGCAGGTAGGCGCCGGAGTAGCGCACCAGCAGCTGCTGGCCGTCCGGGGACAGCGAGAAGTCTTCCACGCCGTTGAGCGAGGTCAGCTCACGCACCTGGCGCGAAGCGGTATCCACCGCGCACACCTCGTAGTCGCCCGGGGCCTGCTGGTTGCACAGCACGTAGAAGCCACGGCCATCGGCGCTGGGCACCGGCATCGAGGTCTCCCACTTGCCACCGGTCAGCGCCTGCGGCTTGGCCGCGCCCTGCTGGGTGTACAGGTGCGAGTAGCCGGACTCTTCGGACAGCAGCCACAGCGTGCGGTTGTCGTTGGACCAGCCGAAATCGTTGAAGCTCCAGTTGATCCACGCCGCGTCGGTGAGGCGGTGGCGGGTCTGCAGCCTGGCCTCGGCCGGGCTGACGCTGGCGATCCAGCGGTCCTTGTTGTCGTTGGCGCGCAGCAGGATCGCGGCCTGCTGGCCATCGGCGCTCCAGCGCACGCCCGGCGCGCCGGGGCCACCCAGCACCTGCACCGGGCGGCTGCCCTTCAGCGCGTCCTTGCCGGCGGCCTTGCGCAGCGCGGCCAGCGGGTCGGTGCCGATGCCCGGCAGGCTGTCCAGCGACAGCGGCTTGACCGTGCCGGTGACGGCGTCGACCAGCCACAGCGCGTTCGGTTCCGGGTCGTTGCGGCCCACGCGGGTACGGGTGTCCTCGAACTCCTCGTAGCCCGATTCGGTCACGTACTTGGGCATCTTGCCGCCGCGGCCTTCGTCGAAGCCCTTCGGCTTGGTCACCACGATCAGGCTGCGGGCATCGGGCGACAGCGCGCTGTCGACGATCTCCACATCGGCGCCCAGGTACACCGGGCCCGGCGCGCGGGTGCTGTCGGCGCGGCGCCAGCTGGCTTCCTGCTCCTTCAGTGCGTCGCGCTGGGCGCGGTCGTTGCGCAGCGTGGCCAGGGTGCGCAGCTGCTGGTCGCGCAGCACGTCGGCCTTGGGCGCATCGTCCGGGTTCTTTTCGGCCTTCAGGCTGGCCACCTGCTGCACGCCACCGGCGGCGGTCCAGTGGAACCAGTTCTGGCCGGTGCGCCAGATGACCCCGCCGTCGCGGGCGAAGTTGACCGCGCTGGCCTTCTCGGTGCTGCGGGTGAGCTGGGTCAGCGCGCCGCTGCGCAGGTCGCGCAGGAACACGTCGCCGTTGCGCACGAACACGCTGCGCTGGCGGGCGCTGTCGTACACCGGGGCGTCCACATCCAGGCTGCCGCGCTGGTCATCGGCGACCTGGGTGGCAGTACCGCCGTTGATCGGCTGGCGGAAGGTATCGCGGACCGGGCTGCCGGTGCGCTTGAGCTGGTACTCCACCTGCTGGCTGTTCCACGACCACCAGGCGCTCTCGACCGGCGGACCGATCCAGTCCGGGTCGGCCATGGCCTGTTCGATGGTGATCGGCGTCGGTGCCGCGTGGGCCGCGCCGCCGAGGGCGGCGAGCAGCAGCAGGGACAAGGGCAGCGTTCTGGGCATTGCGGGCAGCACCGTAAAGGAAAACCCGCCAAGCGTAGCAGCCGCAACGCGCGCGGGAGGGGGCCACAGGTCATGGGCTGCGCCCATGACCTGTGCGGGGCATTTCTTCCTATACCCCGCGCCTTCGGCGCGCCCCCTTTAACAAAAAGGGGGCTCTCCCCCAGCCCGGTCATCGGCCGTCGAATGATGCGTGGCCGCAATCGGGCTGTTGTGCGTAGAGCCACGCCCTGCGTGGCTGCGACAAAGTGAAGCAGCGCGTCACCGGGTCGCATGCCCTCTTCACGGAAATCGGCCCAGACTGGTGCGGATTCCAGAGAATGCTGCGGAGGCGTCGCGTGGACGCGTTGTTGTTGTCGCGGATCCAGTTCGGGTTCGTCATCAGTTTCCATGTGCTGTTTCCGGCCTTCACCATCGGCACGGCCAGCTGGCTGGCCTTCGTCGAGGGCCAGTGGCTGCGCACGAAGAAGCCGATCTGGCGCGAGCTGTACTTCTTCTGGCAGAAGATCTTCGCGGTGTCCTTCGGCATGGGCGTGGTCAGCGGCATCGTCATGGCCTTCCAGTTCGGCACCAACTGGCCGCGCCTGAGCCAGGTGGCCGGCAGCGTGATCGGGCCGCTGCTCACCTATGAAGTGCTCACCGCGTTCTTCCTGGAGGCCAGCTTCCTGGGCGTGATGATGTTCGGCTGGGGCAAGGTCTCGCCGCGCCTGCATTTCCTGTCCACCTGCATGGTGGCGCTGGGCACGCTGGTGTCCACCTTCTGGATCCTTTCGTCCAACAGCTGGCTGCAGACCCCGGCCGGGCACGCCATCATCGATGGCATCGTGGTGCCCCAGGACTGGTGGCAGGTGGTATTCAACCCCTCCTTCCCGTACCGGCTGGCGCACATGGCGCTGGGCTCGTTCATCACCACCTGTTTCGTGATCGGCGGGGTGGGGGCGTGGTACCTGCGCAAGGGCAAGCATGTTGAAGCCGGGCGCACCATGCTGCTGGCGGCGGTGGCCTTCGCCGCGCTGACGGTGCCGGTGCAGATCTTCGTGGGCGACATGCATGGCCTCAACACACTCAAGCACCAGCCGATGAAGATCGCGGCGGTGGAAGCGCACTGGCATGCCGAAGGCGAGGGCGAAGGCGTGCCGCTGGTGGTGTTCGCGGTACCCAACGAGAAGGCCGAGCGCAACGACTTCGAGATCGCCATTCCGCGCCTGGGCAGCCTGATCCTGACCCATTCACTGGACGGGACTTTCGATCCGCTCACTTCCGTGCCGGCCAGCGAGCGGCCGCCGGTGGTGCCGGTGTTCTTCGCCTTCCGCATCATGGTCGGGCTGGGCACGCTGATGCTGCTGCTGGCCTGGGCGTCGGCCTTCCAGTGGTGGCGCGGTCGCCTGCTGGAATCGCGCTGGCTGGTGCGCGGCTGGAACTGGATGCTGCCCAGCGGCTTCATTGCGCTGGTGTCGGGCTGGTTCGTCACTGAAATGGGCCGCCAGCCGTGGGTGGTCTACGGCGTGCTGCGCACCGCTGACGCGGTGGGCCCGCAGAGCGCGTGGATGACCGCGCTGTCGCTGGGCGTGTACATCGTCGGCTACGCGTTCGTGTTCGGCTGGGGCATCTGGTACCTGGTCAAGATCATCCGTACCGGGCCCAAGCCGCACGACCAGCAACCGCCAATCGAAGACGGCAGCCACACCCCGGCGCGGCCGCTGTCCGGTGCCGACGAACCGCTGGAGGAGCGCTGACATGGAGATGACGACCTGGCTGCCGGTGGCATGGTTCGCGGTGATCGGCTTTGGCGTGCTGATGTACGTGGTGCTGGATGGCTTCGTGCTGGGCATCGGCATCCTCGCGCCGATGGCCGAGGATGAAGAACAGCTCGACGTGATGATGAACACCGCCGCGCCGATCTGGGACGGCAACGAAACCTGGCTGGTGCTGGGCGGGGCAGGGCTGATGGCCGCCTTCCCCAAGGCCTATGCGGCGCTGCTGTCGGCGCTGTACCTGCCGGTGCTGCTGCTGGTGGTGGCGCTGGTGTTCCGCGGGGTGGCGTTTGAATTCCGCTTCAAGGCGCACCGTTCGCGGCGGTTGTGGAGCGTGGCCTTCGGGCTGGGCTCGGTGCTGGCCGCGTTTGCCCAGGGCGTGATCCTGGGTGCGCTGGTGCAGGGCCTGCAGGTGGTGGACGGGCAGTACGTGGGTGGGCCGTTCGGCTGGTTCAGCCCATTCTCGATGCTGACCGGCGCGGCGGTGGTGTTCGGCTATGCGTTGCTGGGCAGCACCTGGCTGATCCTGAAGACCGAAGGCCGCGAGCAGACCTTTGCGCGCACCCTGACCCGGCCGCTGGTGGTGGCGGTGATCGTGTTCATGGGGCTGGTCAGTGCGTGGCTGCCGTTCCTGGATTCGCGCCTGATGGCGCGCTGGTTCAGCGACGGCAACTTCTGGTGGCTGTCGCCGGTGCCGCTGCTGACCCTGGGCGTGGCGGTGGCGCTGTGGCGCAGCGCCATGCACCCGCGCCGCGACCTGCCGCCGTTCCTGCTGACGCTGGCGCTGTTCGTGCTCGGCTTCATCGGGCTGGTGCTGGGCATGTGGCCCTACCTGCTGCCGCCCAGCATGACCCTGTGGCAGGCGGCGGCGCCGGCCTCGTCGATGGGCTTCAGCCTGGTCGGCCTGGTGGTGCTGCTGCCGGTGATCCTGGGCTACACGGCGTGGTCGTACCGCGTATTCCGCGGCAAGGTCCGCGCGGACGCCGGATACCATTGACGGATCGGTGACGACCGTTGGTCGTCACGCGCGTCACCCGTGCAGGCCTTCGATCTCGACCAGCAATTCGGCGCGGCACACCTCGGCGTGCAGCACCACGAAGGCAGGGCTGCCCGGCAGTCCGGCCATTCGCGCTGCAATCGCCGGCATGTCCTCGGCCCGGCGCACATACACCTTCAACACGGATTCCGCCCCCAGCGCGGCCGGCAGCCCCGGCCGCTGCAGGCGCGCGGCATCCACCAGGCTCTGCAGGTTGGTCAGGGTCTCTTCCAGCTGCTCGGCCACTGACCCGGTGTGCTGCGAGACATGCCCGACGATGGCCGCCGTGCCTGACTGCAACAGCGGCAGGCCGGTGGCAGGCGGCGGCAAAAGAGCGCGCGAGAAGCTGGGTGACTGCGGGCCGTACTGGCGCGGGTAGCGGAACGCGCTGACCTGGCGGGGGTTCTCCAGCGGCAGGCCGGCCTCGCGGGCCGCCAGCCAGTACACCTGCAGGCGGCGTACGCCATCGAAACGGCCAATGCAGGTGGCTGCCGGCAGCGCGGCCTCGTCCAGCTCGCGCAGCCCACGCACCCGGCCCACGCAGAAGCGCCGGTAGCGTTCCTGGTCGCCGTCGCCTTCGGTCACCGCGTCCAGGTAGTTCCAGGTGCGCAGCAGGTGCGGGAAACCGCAGTTGGCCAGAAAGCCACTCATCCGAGCGTAGGCGTCTGCCGCGGCCGACTCGATATCACCGTCGACCTCGTCAATTTCGATCGCGCCGAACAGCAACGTGTCGTTGGCCGACCAGCGCACGCCCCCGCGCACGCCGTGCTGCACCGGGCTGGCGCCCTGCCAGATCTCGACCTGCGGCGGGCCCTGTTCGGCCAGCGGCACCTGCAGCCAGCGCGGGTCGTCGCAGGGCGCGGCAGCCGTTGAAAAGCCGAACACGGCCAGCGTGCGCGGGTCGACCAGGGCGGCGTCGCGTTCAGCAGCGGGGGCATAAAACGCACGGAACAGCGCGGGGTCTGCCGAGGGAGAAAGGACCTGCGCGGCCGCTACGCTGTGGATCGTGCTACTCATTTCAGATTGTGAAAACTGCCAGTGCCGAGGGTGTCATGATAGCGTGCGCTCCTTTCGCGGCGTGCCGAACACGCCGGACGATGTCGAAGACAGGCGTGGGCCGGCTGGAATGGGGGAGCCGATCCGCGTTGCCGCCAAGGCTCGTGCTGTCCAGGTGCCCATAACCATGTTGGCGTGAATGATCGAGTTCTCTGTTGTGGATTGGTCGGCCTGGGCACCGGGACTGACCACGAAATCGGATTGGCAGGCGTGGGCCCACGCACCGACGTTGCCCGAAGGCGACGACACGCCCGCGTTGCCGGAAGTGCCGGCCATGCAACGCCGCCGCATCGAGCGCTTGGGCCGCATGGCCATCCAGGCCGCGTGCTGGTGCGAACAGCCCGACGATGCCGGCCAGGTGCCGCTGGTGTTCGCGTCCCGGCATGGCGACGTGGCCCGTTCGATGGAACTGCTCGATACCCTGCGCCAGGATGCCCCGATGTCGCCCACTGGCTTTGGCCTGTCGGTGCACAACGCGGTGGCCGCGCTGTATTCGATCGCGCGCGGCCAGCGCGGCAACTACCTGGCCCTGGCCGGCGGCCGGGGCACGGTGGAGGCCGCCTGCGTGGAGGCCTTCGGGCTGCTCGCCGATGGCGCCCCGGAAGTGCGCGTGATCGCCTACGAATCGCCGCTGCCGGCGGTGTACGCCGGGTTCGCCGATGAGCCTGACCCCTTCTTCGCCTGGTGCTGGCGGCTGGCCCGCGCCGATGCGCCGGGCACCCGGCTGTCGCTGGGCTGGGGCCGGGGCGGGCAGGACAGCCCGCCCGGCGCGCTGCCGCACAGCCTGGACGCGCTGCGCTTCCTGCTGTCTGGCGAGCCGGCGCTGCAGTTCCAGGCCGATGGCCAGCAGTGGTCCTGGCAGCGCCATGGCTGAGCGCTGGCGCGCCCGCCTCGACCACGCCTGGCGCGTGGTCGGCACCGGCGTCAGTTTCGCCGCCTTCGGGATCGGCGGGCTGCTGCTGGGTGGGCTGCTGTTTCCGCTGCTGCTGCTGGTCCGTCACACGGCCCGGCGGCGCACCCTGGCGCGCCGGCTGGTCCAATTCAGTTTCGCCAGCCATGTCGCGCTGATGCGCTGGCTGGGGGTGATGACGTACGAGATCCGGGGCGCGGAACGCCTGCAGCGCAACGGTCTGCTGATCCTGGCCAACCATCCCACCCTGATCGACGTGGTGCTGCTGATCGCCCAGCTGCCCAACGCCGATTGCGTCGTGAAGCAGGCTGTCGCCTGCAACCCCTTCATGCGCGGCCCGGTCCGCGCGGCCGGCTACGTGGCCAATAGCGACGGGGCGGGGCTGATCGATGACTGCATCGCCGCCGTCAAGGCCGGGGGCAACCTGGTGATCTTCCCGGAGGGCACCCGCACTGTCCCGGGACAGCCGCTGCGGCTGCAACGCGGCGCCGCCAACATTGCCGTCCGGGGCCGGCTGGACATTACCCCGGTCAGGATCACCTGCACCCCGCCTACCCTGACCAAGGGCCAGAAATGGTATCGTGTGCCATCACGGCGTTTTCACGTTCAGCTGGAAGTCGGGGAAGATCTCCCGATCGCCCCGTTCCTGACCGGGGCCGACGATACGCCCAGGGGGGATGCCTTGGCGGCCCGGCGCGTGACCGATCACCTTGCCCACTACTTTGACTTCGCTGGAGAACCAAGCCGTGCAGGCACTTGAGCACGAGATCAAGGAATTGATCATTTCATCGCTTTCATTGGAAGACATCACTCCGGACGACATCGACGCCGCCGCACCCCTGTTCGTGGAGGGGCTGGGCCTGGATTCGATCGACGCGCTTGAACTTGGTTTGGCCCTGCAGAAAAAGTACGGTGTCAGCCTGTCCGCCGACTCGGAAGAGACCCGTCGCCATTTTTCCAGCGTGCGTGCCCTTGGCGAGTTTGTCGCCGCACGCCAGCAGTCTTAACGGCGTCTCAGGATTTGCCATGACCAAGAACGAACTTTTCGATCGCATCGTCAAGATCCTCAAGGACAGCTTTGAGATCGAACCGGTGCGCATCACGCCCCAGGCCCGCCTGTACGACGACCTGGACATCGACAGCATCGATGCCGTGGACCTGATCGTGCAGCTCAAGCCGCTGCTCGGCCGCAACCTGCAGCCGGAAGCCTTCAAGGCGGTCCGCACCGTGCAGGACATCGTCGATGTGGTGCATGGGCTGCTGCCCGGGCAAGCGGCCGCCTGACGGCCGCCGCTGAAGATCGACCATGGTCCGGGTACGCGTCGCGGCGTTTGCAGTGCTGTCGCTGGCGTACCCGCTGGTGGTGTATCTCTCGCTGGGACGCTTCGAGCCGCGCTGGATGGCCCTGCTGCTGTTCGCCCTGGCCGCGCTGCGCGCACTGACCACCCGCCAGCCGGTGTGGTGGGCCGCCGCGATCGGCGCCGGCGTGCTGGCCCTGCTGGCCACCGCGTTCAACCAGGCGCTGCCGTTGAAGCTGTACCCGGCGCTGGTCAATGCGGTGATGCTGGTGATCTTTGCCACCAGCCTGCGTTTCCCGCCCAGCGCGGTGGAGCGGCTGGCGCGCTTGACCGAGCCGGAACTGCCGCCGTTCGCCGTGGTCTATACCCGCCGTGTCACCCAGGTGTGGTGCGGCTTTTTTGTTCTCAACGGGGGCCTGGCCCTGCTCACGGCGTTCTGGGCCTCCAACCAGGTCTGGGCGCTCTACAACGGATTGTTGGCGTACGTGATGATGGGTGTCCTGTTTGGTGGTGAATGGCTGGTGCGGCGGCGGGTGAAGGCGGCACACGCGCATGGCTGAGTGGATCGCGCTGGACCGGTTGGCGCAGCTGCCCCGGGCCGAACGCATCGTCGGCATCGATGCGGCGGGCAGTGCCGTGGCGCACCCGCAGTTCCGCACCCGGGTCATCGGCTGGCAGCAGGCCTTCGCCGCCGCGCCCGGCCGCGACTGGGCGCTCTATTTCGACGACACCCTGGACTTCGCCGCCGCGCTGTTCGGTGCCTGGCATGCCGGCAAGCGGGTGTTCCTGGGCGGCGACAACCTGCCGGCCACCCTGGACGGGCTGGCCCCGCGCGTGGCCGGCTTCGCCGGTGACGTGCCGGCGCATTTCGCGCCGCTGCAGCCGCGCGACGCCGCCGACCCTCAGGCCGAGCTGGCCGTGCTGGACGAAGACGCGCTGGAACTGGTGGTGTTCACCTCCGGCAGCACCGGCGCGCCCAGCGCGATCAGCAAGCGCATGCGCCAGCTGACCCGCGAGGTGGATGCGCTGCAGGCCGCGTTCGGTGCGCAGCTCGATGGCGCGCAGGTACACGGCACGGTCTCGCACCAGCACATCTACGGCCTGCTGTTCCGGGTGCTGTGGCCATTGGCGGCGGGTCGCTCGATCCAGCCGCGCCGCTTCTTCCATGAAGACCTGGTCAGCGCGCTGGCGCACCAGCCCTCGGTGCTGGTCGCCACCCCGGCCCATCTCAAGCGCCTGCCCGAACAGCTGGACTGGTCATCGCTGTGCGGCCAGCTGCGCGCGGTGTTTTCCTCTGGCGGCCCGCTGCCCAGCGAGGCCGCGCTGCAGGCCCGCGCGCTGCTCGGCGTGGCACCCACCGAAGTGTTCGGCAGCAGCGAAACCGGTGGCATCGCCTGGCGCCAATGGAGCGCCGAACAGCCGCAGTGGCACCCGCTGCCGGGCGTGTCCTGGCGGATCGAGGAAGGCTGCCTGGCCGTGTCCTCGCCGCACCTGGTCGACGACGGCTGGTGGCAGACCCAGGACCGCGTGGAGGCCGATGCCGGGCGCAGCTTCCGCCTGCTCGGGCGCGCCGACCGCATCGTCAAGATCGAAGAACGCCGGGTCTCGCTCGACGCGCTGGAACAGCAGCTGCGCGCGCACCCGCAGGTACGGGACGTGCGCGTGCTGGTGCTGCAGGGCGCACGCGAACAGCTCGCCGCCGTGGTAGTGCCGCACAACGGTGGCGTGGCGCAGTGGACCGATGCACAGCGCCGCCAGCTGTCGCAGGCGCTGGGTGCGCACCTGGCCCACAGCCATGATGCGGTGACCCGCCCGCGGCGCTGGCGCTTCATCGACGAACTGCCGTACAACGCGCAGGGCAAGATCACCGCCGCCGCGCTGGAAGCATTGTTCCGGCCGCTGCTGCCGGTGGCACAGTGGCAGCAGCGCGCCGCGGATGCCGCCGTGCTGGTGCTCCCGCTCGAACCGGATCTGGTCGCCTTCGATGGCCACTTCCCGCAGGCGAAGATCCTGCCCGGGGTGGTCCAGCTGGACTGGGCGATCCATTACGCGCGCGAAGCCTTCGCCATGCCGCCGCGTTTCGAGCGGATGGACGCCCTGAAGTTCCAGCACGTGGCGCGGCCGGGCGACCGACTGCAGCTGACGTTGGGCTGGGATGCGCTGAAATCGGTGCTGAGCTTCCGCTATGTCTCCGACCACGGCGTGCATGCCAGCGGGCGGGTGGTGTTCGGCGATGCTTGAGCCGCTGGTGGTGATTCCCGTCTACGACCACGAACACGCCATCGGCGCGGTGGTGCAGGGCGTGCGTGCCAGTGGCCTGCCGTGCCTGCTGGTGGATGATGGCTCGCACCCGGCCTGCGCGCAGGTGCTGCAGGCGTTGGCGCAGGCACACCCGGAGCAGGTCAGCCTGCTGCGCCTGGCGGTGAACCAGGGCAAGGGCGGCGCGATGCTGGCCGGCTTCGCTGAAGCGGCGCGGCGTGGGCATACCCATGTGCTGCAGATCGATGCCGACGGCCAGCACGACCCGGCCGATATTCCGCGCTTCGTGGCCCTGGCCACGCAGCACCCGCAGGCGGTGATCTGCGGCATTCCGGTCTACGACGACAGCGTGCCCAAGGCACGCCTGTACGGGCGCTATGCCACCCATATCTGGGTCTGGATCAATACGCTCTCGCTGCAGATCCGCGATTCAATGTGCGGCTTCCGGCTGTATCCGCTGGCCCCGGTCACCCGCCTGGTGGGCGAGGAAACCATCGGCCGGCGCATGGATTTCGACAGCGAGATCCTGGTGCGGCTGTTCTGGCGTGGCGTGCAGGTGATCAGCCTGCCCACCCGGGTGACCTATCCCAGCGATGGCGTGTCGCACTTCGATGTGTGGCGCGACAACGTGCGCATCAGCCGCATGCACACCCGCCTTTTCTTCGGCATGCTGCGGCGCGCCCCGCGCCTGCTGTGGCGCCGCGTCGCAGGAACCGCGGCGGCATGAACGCACCGGCACCGGCCAACGCCCCGCACTGGGCCGACCTGGGCGAGACCACCTCGGCCGCCGGGGTGCTGTTCCTGTGCTGGGTGCACCGCTGGTTTGGACGCTGGCCGTTCCGCCTGTGCGTATACCCGGTGGTGCTGTGCCATTGGTTGAGCAACGGCGTGGCGCGCCGCGCCTCGCTGCAGTACCTGCAGCGGCTGCAGGCGCATACCGGGGTGCTCGGCGGTACGCCGGGGCGCTGGACCAGCCTGAAACACTTCGCGCTGTTCGCCGATACGCTGCTGGACAAGCTGCTGGGCCTGGGCGGGCGCTATCCGCCCGAGCGCATCCGGCTGCAGCGCGACCTGATGCTGGAAAAGATCGCACGCCGCGAAGGTGGGCTGATCCTCACCGCGCACATCGGCTGCCTGGAGCTGTGCCAGGTGCTGGCCGAGCAGGTGCCCGGCTTCCACATCACCGTGCTGGTGCACACCGCACATGCGCAGCGCTTCAACCGGCTCATGCAGCGGCTGGATCCACTGGCCTCGGTCGAACTGATGCAGGTCACCGACATGGGCCCGGCCACCGCCGTGGAGCTGCAGCGCCGCGTGCAGGCCGGCGGATTCGTGGCCATCGTCGGCGACCGCGTGCCGCTGCGCGGCGGGCGCACCGTGCCGGCACCGTTCCTGGGCCATACCGCCCAGTTCCCGATCGGCGCCTATGTACTCGCCTCGGCGCTGGCCTGCCCGGTGTACACCATGGCCTGCCTGCACGAAGGCACGGGCTACCGCGTGCGCTTCGAGCACTTCAGCGACCGCATCACCCTGCCGCGCGGCTCGCGCGATGCCGCGCTGACCGCGCAGGCCGAACATTTCGCCCGGTGGCTGGAACGCCAGGTCACCGAAGCCCCCTTGGACTGGTTCAACTTCTTCCCCTTCTGGGATCAGGCATCTCATGGCACGTAATGCAGGCTCCACCCCGACCCGGACGCTCCGCTTCGGCGATGCGCCGCTGACCATTGAAGACGTGGTCGCGCTCTCGCAGCGCCAGGCCGACGCCGTGGTCAGCGACGACCCGGCATTCACCGCGCGCATCCAGCGCGGCGCCGATTTCCTCGATCGCCTGCTGCGCGAGGACGGGGTGATCTACGGCGTGACCACCGGCTACGGCGATTCGTGCACGGTCAACATTCCACCGGCACTGGTGGCCGAACTGCCGCACCATCTGTTCACCTACCACGGCTGTGGCCTGGGCCGCTTCCTGGACGAACAGGAGACCCGTGCGGTCATCGCCGCGCGCCTGGCCTCGCTGGTGCGTGGCATGTCGGGCGTGAGCCATCCGCTGCTGCAGGGTCTGGCCACGCTGCTGCGCCACGACGTGCTGCCGCTGATTCCGGCCGAAGGATCGGTCGGCGCCAGTGGCGACCTCACTCCGCTGTCCTACGTGGCCGCCGTGCTGTGTGGCGAACGCGAGGTGATGTACCAGGGCGCACGCCGCCCGGCCGCCGAGGTGCTGGCCGAGATCGGCATGGCCCCGCTGCGGCTGCGGCCGAAGGAAGGCCTGGCGATCATGAACGGCACCGCGGTGATGACCGCGCTGGCCTGCCTGGCTTACGACCGAGCTGACTATCTCACCAAGCTGGCCACCCGCCTGACCGCCTTCAACGTGCTGGCCAGCGACGGCAACGCACACCATTTCGATGAAATGCTGTTCGCCGCCAAGCCACATCCGGGCCAGATGCAGATCGCTGCGCGCCTGCGCGACGACCTGCACAGCGACCGCCCGCCCCGCAACGAACAGCGCCTGCAGGACCGCTACTCGCTGCGCTGCGCCCCGCACGTGATCGGCGTGGTCCAGGATGCGCTGCCGTTGCTGCGCCAGTTCATCGAAACCGAACTCAACAGCGCCAACGACAACCCGCTGATCGACGCCGATGGCGAGCGCATCCTGCACGGTGGCCACTTCTACGGTGGCCACATCGCCTTCGCCATGGATGCGCTGAAGAACACCATCGCCAACCTGGCCGATCTGCTCGACCGCCAGCTGGCGCTGGTGGTGGACGCGCGCTTCAACCACGGCCTGCCGGCCAACCTGTCGGCCTCCACCGGTGAGCGTGCGGCGATCAACCACGGCCTGAAGGCGCTGCAGATCAGCGTCTCGGCGTGGACCGCCGAAGCGCTCAAGCAGACCATGCCGGCCTCGGTGTTCTCGCGTTCCACCGAATGCCACAACCAGGACAAGGTCAGCATGGGTACCATCGCCGCGCGCGACTGCCTGCGCGTGATCGAGCTGACCGAACAGGTGGTGGCCGGCATGCTGATCGCCGCACGCCAAGGCGTGGCCCTGCGCGAGCGGGTCGGCATGAACGCCACCCTGCACGGTGACCTGGCCGCCATGTACCAGGACCTGTGCGAACGCATCGCGCTGGTGGAAGAAGACCGCGCCCTGGACGGCGAGCTGCGCAGCCTGCTCGACGATATCCGCAGCCAGCGCTGGAGCCTGTATGACCGTCCCTGACCTGAGCTTCGAGGTCGCGCTGTCGCCGACCTTCCACGACTGCGATCCGATGCACGTGGTGTGGCACGGCAACTACTTCAAGTACTTCGAAGTGGCGCGCTGCGCGCTGCTGCAGCGCCATGACTACGACTACCCGCAGATGCGCGATTCCGGCTACATCTGGCCGGTGGTCGACGCGCGGGTGAAGTACATCCGCCCGCTGCTGTACGGCCAGGCGCTGCGCGTGCGCGCCACCATCACCGAGTGGGAAAACCGCCTGAAGATCGCCTACGAGATCTTCGACGCCGACAGCGGCCAGGTGCTCACCCGTGCCCACACCATCCAGGTCGCGGTCGACGCGGCCACCAACGAAATGCTGTACCTGTGCCCGTCGGTGCTCTGGGAACGGCTGGGAGTACAGGTGCCATGATCCGTTTCCTGCGCACGCTGGGCGTGCTGGTGCTGCTGGCCGTGGCCAGCCCCGTGCTCGCCGCGCCGGCCGCCAGCGTGGACCTGGTCAAGCAGCGCGTGGCCAAGGTCAACGTGCTGCGCGGCGAATTCAGCCAGGACAAGCAGGTTTCGGGCTTCAAGAATCCGCTGCGCTCCCAGGGCCGCTTCGTGCTGGCCCAGGACCGTGGCGTGATCTGGACCACGCTCAAGCCGTTCCCCTCCGAAGTGGTGGTCACCCGCGACCGCATCCTCAGCCGCCAGCGCGATGGCAGCAGCCGGGTCGAACTGGACGGCCGCCAGCAGCCGGCGATGCGGTCGGTCAACGCGATCATGTTCGCGCTCATGAGCGGCGATGCGCAGGCGCTGTCCGCGCAGTTCACGGTGAAGGTCGACGCGCTGCCCGACAACGGCTGGCGCATGCACCTTACCCCGCGCTCGCCGATGCTGGCCAAGGTGTTCAGCGCGCTCGAACTGAGCGGCGACCGTTACGTGCGGGAAGTGCAGATCACCGAAGCGAACCAGGATGTCACCCGCATCCACTTCACCGCCCTGGGCGAAACCCCGGCGCAGCTCAGCGCCGACGAGGACCGCCGGTTTGAATGAGTCGTTGAATTCGGCCTGGCGCGAGAACGGCCGGCTGCAGCGCGCATGGCGCTGGCTGGCGGTGGCGTGGCTGCTGGTGTTGGTCGGGCTGGGCGTGCAGCAATGGCAGCTGTGGTCGAAGGAATCTCGGATCGACACCGACATCCTGGCGCTGCTGCCGCAGGATGCGCACGACCGCCTGCTGTCCGATGTAACCCGGCGCATCGCCGATGCGAATGCGCGGCAGATCGTGGTGCTGCTCGGCAGCGCCGACGGCGCGGCCACCAAGGCCGCCGAGCAGGCCTTCCGCCAGCGCCTGCGCGACGATCCGCAGGGCAAGGCGTTGTTGCAGGAAAGCGGCTCCATCGAAGGCTGGTTCGACCAGGCGCGCGCGTTCTACGCGCCGTACCGCGACCGCCTGCTGACCGGGCAGCAGCGCCAGCGCCTGCAGGATGAGTCCGCCGAAAGCCTGTCCGAATCCGCGCTGGCCGCGTTGTACGGCCCGATGGGCGCGCCGCGCCTGACCGAATGGCGGCAGGACCCGCTGTCACTGTGGCCGCAGTGGTGGCAGGAGCGGGCTGCCGCCTCCGGCCTGCGCATGGGCGACGACGGCCTGCTCGAGGCCGACGGCAAGCACTGGTCGGTCATCCAGTACGAAACGCTGGGTTCCGCGTTCCAGCTCGATGGTGAGCGCCATATCGACCTGCTGCTCGATGCCGCCACCGCCGCTGCGGCGAAGCACGACCCCGGCCTGGAAGTACTGCGCGCCGGCGTGCCGCTGCACGCCGAGGCCGCCGCGGTGCAGGCCAACTGGGAAATCAACACCATCGGCTGGGGTTCGCTGGCGGCGGTGCTGCTGCTGGTGTGGCTTGCATTCCGTTCGCTGCGCCCGATCCTGCTGGTGGCCGCCTCGCTGCTGATCGGCTGCGGCGTGGCGCTGGCGGTGACCGTGCTGGTGTTCGGCAAGGTGCACGTGCTGACCCTGGTGTTCGGGGCCTCGCTGGTCGGCGTCGCCGAGGATTACGGCATCCACTGGTTCGCCTCGCGCCAGGCCGAGCCGGCCGACCGCCGCTGGAAACTGCTGCGGCACCTGCTGCCCGGCCTGTGGCTGGCACTGGTGACCAGCGCGCTGGCCTACCTCGCGCTGGGCCTGGCGCCGTTCCCCGGTCTGCGCCAGATGGCGCTGTTCTCCGTTGTGGGCCTGGCCGGTGCGTTCCTGACCGTAATCTTCTGGTTCCCATGGCTGGATGGCGGCGAAATCCGCAGTACCCGCTTCGCGCGCTGGCTGGGCGCCACGCTGGAGCGCTGGCCGCGCCTGCACGGGCGCCGCCCGGTCGGGTTGTTCCTGGGTGCGGTGGTGGTGCTGTCGGGCCTTGGCATGCTGCGCCTGACCGCGGACGACAACCTGCGCAGCCTGCAGTCCTCGCCGATGTCGCTGATCAACCAGCAGATCCGCATCAGCCAGATGCTGGGCATGCCCAGCCCTGCGCAGTTCTACCTGGTGCAGGGCGACAACGCCGAACAGGTGCTGGAACACGAAGAAGCGCTGATCGAGCGCCTGCGCGTGCTCTCGGCGAACAAGCAGATCGGCGGCTACCGCGCGATCAGCGAGTGGCTGCCGTCGGTACAGCGCCAGCACGCCGATGCCGCGCTGACCGCGCGGGTCGAGCCGCAGGTACTGGCTGCCGTCGGCGAAACGGTCGGTGAAAGCCTGCAGCGCCCGGACTACGCGGCGCAGGACCTGCAGGCCGAGGCGTTCCTGGCGTCGCCCGCCGCCATGCCGTTCCGCCACCTGTGGCTGGGCGAAGTGGGCAAGGGCATGGCCTCGGTGGTGATGGTTGATGACCTCTCCCGCGCCGATGCGCTGACGCTGCTCGAAGCGCAGGCCAAGGGCATCGACGGCGTGCGCTGGGTCGACCGCACCGCCGATTTCTCCGCGCTGCTCAAGCACTACCGCAAGCTGATGAGCGCGCTGCTGCTGGTGGGCATCGTGCTGGTGTTCGCGGTGCTGTATTGGCGCTACCGCGCGCAGGCATGGCGCGTGTTCGCTCCCACGCTGGCGGCCGGCGCGCTCACCTTGGGCCTGCTCGGCCTGTTCGGGCAGCCGCTGCAGCTGTTCAATGTATTGGCGTTGATGCTGCTGCTCGGCATGGGCATCGATTACGGCATCTTCCTGATCGAACACCGCGGCGATGCCAGCGCCTGGCTGGCGGTCTGCGTCGGCGCGGCCAGTACCTGGCTGTCGTTCGGCCTGTTGGGCCTGTCGGCCACGCCGGCGCTGCGCGCGTTCGGCCTCACCCTGCTGTTCGGCATCGGCCTGGTCTGGTTGATCTCGCCGCTGTTCCGCCCGCCACCGCACGACGCACCGCACTGAGCGACCGCGCCGGACTCCCCCCTACTTCTTGATCAAGGATGCATCGATGACCGCAGCATTGGAAACAACTGAAATCCTGGTGATCGGAGCAGGTCCTGCCGGTTCCGTGGCCGCCGCCATGCTGCGCCAGCAGGGCCGCCAGGTGCTGATGCTGGAGCGCCAGCAGTTCCCGCGCTTCTCCATCGGTGAGAGCCTGCTGCCGCAGAGCATGGAGTACATCGAAGCGGCCGGCCTGCTGCAGGACGTGGTCGAAGCCGGCTTCCAGTACAAGAACGGCGCGGCCTTCGTGCGCGGCGAGCGCACCACCGAGTTCGACTTCCGCGACAAGTTCTCGCCGGGCTGGGGCACCACCTACCAGGTGCAGCGCGCCAATTTCGACGACGTGCTGGCGCGCGGTGCCGAGCGCATGGGCACCACCCTTCGTTTCGGCGACGAAGTGCTGTCGGTCGAGCCGGGCAGCCCGGCGCGCGTGCAGGTGCGCCGCCCGGATGGCAGCGAGTACACCATCGAAGCCGGCTTCATCCTCGATGCCAGCGGCTTCGCGCGCCTGCTGCCGCGCCTGCTCAACCTGGAATCGCCGTCGAACTTCCCGGTGCGCGGTGCGATCTTCTGCCACGTGCGCGACCACATTCCGGCCGATGCCGGTTTCGACCGCAACAAGATCCTGATCACCACCCATCCCGAACACGTGGACGTGTGGTACTGGACCATCCCGTTCTCCAACGGCTGCTGTTCGCTGGGCGTGGTGGCCGAGCCGAGCTTCTTCGAGAAGTACGACGGCACCGACCTGGAGAAACTGCAGGCCATCGTCGGCGAAGACCCGAACCTGACCCGCCTGCTGAAGAACGCCGAATGGGCGGTGCTGCCGGTGCGCACCATCACCGGCTATTCGGCCAACGTCAGCTCGCTGTGGGGCGAGGGCTACGCGCTGCTGGGCAACGCCGGCGAGTTCCTGGACCCGGTGTTCTCCTCCGGCGTGACCATCGCCTTCAAGTCCGCGCAGCTGGCCAGCGACTGCCTGGCGCGTCGGCATGCCGGTGAGCAGGTGGACTGGGAGCGCGAATTCGCCCTTCCGCTGCGCGCCGGGGTGAAGACCTTCCGCCGTTTCGTCGAGGCCTGGTACGCCGGTGGCTTCCAGAAGATCATCTACCACCCCGACCCGCAGCCGGATGTGCGCCGCATGATCTCCTCGATCCTGGCCGGTTACGCGTGGGACACCACCAACCCGTACGTGGCCGATGACAGCGGCCGCCGCCTGCGGGTGCTGGAGGAACTGTGCACCGGCTGATCCTGACGTTGCTGTTGAGCGTGTTGCTGGCGGCCTGCGCCAGCACCCGCATGCCCGCTCCCCTGGTGCAGCTGCCGACCCTGCAGCTGGCACCCTCGGCGCTGGCCGAACCGCTGCAGCTGCAGCAGCGCCTGCAGTTCCGCTTCGGCAGCCACGAGCGCGAGCTGGATGCGCTGCTCGAGGCCGATGGCGAGCAGGTGCGGCTGGCAGTGCAGGCAATGGGCCAGACCGGCGTGCGCATGGTCTGGGACGGGCACACCCTGGAACAGACGCGCGCCCCGTGGCTGCCGCCGCAGGTGCGTGGCGAACGCGTGCTGGATGACCTTCAGTTCGCGCTGTGGCCGGCCGATGCCATCCGGGCGAAGCTTCCCGCTGGATGGAGCCTGGTCGAGGCCGACGGTGGCCGCCGCCTGGAGCAGGGTGGCAAGGCGTGGCTGGTACTGGAACCGCTCGACGGCGGCCGCCTGCGCCTGCGCAACCTGGCCGAAGGCTATGAACTGGTGATTGAATCGTTGGACATGGGACAGGCACGACAGTGAGCAGTACCGCGGTATATCTGAACGAGCTGGGTGTGGTCTGCGCACTGGGCAGCGGGCGCGCGCAGGTGCGCGACGGGCTGTTCGCCGACCAGCCCGGCGGCCTGAGCGACAACGACACCCTGATCGCCGGGCGGACCCTGGCGCTGGGCGAAGTGAGCGGGCCGCTGCCGGACCTGTCGGCGTTGCCGGTGGCGCTGCGCGGACGCAACAACGCGCTGCTGGAAACCGCGCTGCTGCAGATCCGCCCGGCGGTGGAAGCGGCGATCGCGCGCTTCGGCGCCGGGCGCGTCGCGGTGATCATCGGCACCAGCACCTCGGGCATCGGCGAATCCGAAGGCGCGCTGCGCCTGCAGGCCGACGAAGGCCGCTGGCCGGACGGTTTCGATTACGCGCAGCAGGAAATGGGCACCTCGGCGCGCTTCGTGCGCGAGCGGATCGGCAGCGATGGCCCGGCCTGGACCATTTCCACCGCCTGCTCGTCCAGCGCCAAGGCGCTGATGTCCGCCGCGCGCCTGCTGCGTTCGGGAGTGGTCGATGCCGTGGTGGCCGGTGGCGCCGATTCGCTGTGCCGCTTCACCGTGGCCGGCTTCTGCGCGCTCGAATCGGTGTCGGCCGCGCGCTGCAACCCGTTCTCGCGCCACCGCAACGGCATCAACATCGGCGAGGGCGCCGCGCTGTTCCTGATGACCCGCGAGCCGGGCCCGGTGCGCCTGTCCGGCTGGGGCGAATCCTCCGACGCGCACCACATGTCCGCGCCGGACCCGCAGGCGCGCGGCGCCATCGAGGCCATCCAGCAGGCGCTGGACCGCGCCGGCCTGGCCGCCGACCAGATTGATTACGTCAACCTGCACGGCACCGCCACCGGCCACAACGACGCCATGGAAAGCCTGGCCGTGGCCAGCGTGCTGGGCACGCAGGTGCCTGCCAGCTCGACCAAGCCGCTGACCGGGCACACCCTGGGCGCCTCGGGCGCGATCGAAGCGGCGCTGTGCTGGATGACCCTGGCCGACAACCCGGACCAGCGCCTGCCCACGCACTGGTGGGACGGGCAGGGCGACGAGGCGCTGCCGGCGCTGGCCCTGGTGGCGCCTGGCACGCGCGCGGCGCAGCCGCTGCAGCATGTGCTCAGCCATTCGTTCGCCTTCGGCGGCAGCAATGCCGTGCTGGCGTTGGCGCGGGGATGAGCATGGAGTTGCCGACCGATATCGAAAGCGTGCTGCCGCATCGCGAGAGCCTGCGGCTGATCGACCGGGTCATCGAATGGCAGCCGGAATCCATCGTGGTGGAAGTGGACGTGCCCACGCACGGCCTGTTCTCCACGCCTGACGGGGTGCCCGCCTGGGTGGGCGTGGAGTACATGGCACAGGCGATTGCGGCCTGGGCCGGCTGCCGCGCGCGCGCCGAAGGGCGCGAGCCGTCGATCGGATTCCTGCTCGGCACCCGCCGCTATACCGCCCACCAGCCGGCCTTCACGCCGGGCAGCTGCCTGCGGGTGGAGGCACACTGCGAGCTGATGGGCGAAAATGGACTGGGCATGTTCGCCTGCCGGATCCTGGCAGGGGATGTTGAATTGGCGGTCGCCAACGTATCGGTGTTCGAACCACGCGATGCGATGGCTTATCTGGAGAGTGGAGAGGCATGACAGGGAATCTGACCGTGCTGGTGACCGGCGCCAGCCGGGGCATCGGCCGCGCCGTGGCGCTGCGGGTCGCGCGCGATGGCTTCGACGTGGTGGTGCATTGCCGCAGCCGGATCGAGGAAGCGCAGGCGGTGGTCGCCGACATCCAGGCACTGGGCCGCCAGGCCCGGGTGCTGATGTTCGACGTGTCCGACCGCGAGGCCGCCCGCACCGCGCTGGAAGCCGATGTCGAGGCGCACGGCGCCTACTATGGCGTAGTCTGCAACGCCGGCATTGCCCGTGACGGTGCCTTCCCGGCCATGCCGGCCGAGGACTGGGATGCGGTGGTGCACACCAACCTGGACAGCTTCTATAACGTGCTGCACCCGCTGGTGATGCCGATGGTGCGGCGGCGCAAGCCCGGCCGCATCGTCACCCTGTCTTCGGTGTCGGGGCTGGTCGGCAACCGCGGCCAGACCAACTACAGCGCGGCCAAGGCCGGCATCATCGGCGCCACCAAGGCGCTGGCGCTGGAACTGGCCAGCCGCGCGATCACCGTCAACTGCGTGGCACCGGGCCTGATCGAGACCGAGATGGTCAACGAAGAAGTGCTCGAGCACGCCCTGAAACTCATTCCCGCCGGGCGCATGGGCCAGCCGGACGAAGTCGCGCACGCGGTCTCGTTCCTGCTCTCCGAATCGGCCGGCTACATCACCCG
This sequence comes from Stenotrophomonas sp. GbtcB23, assembly GCF_019091045.1. Taxonomy (NCBI): domain Bacteria; kingdom Pseudomonadati; phylum Pseudomonadota; class Gammaproteobacteria; order Lysobacterales; family Lysobacteraceae; genus Stenotrophomonas; species Stenotrophomonas sp. GbtcB23. The sequence continues at coordinate 92,464 of NZ_JAGXKC010000010.1, forward strand.
CCAGGTGATCTCGGTCAACGGAGGGATGGTCTGATGAGCCGACCCGATCGTCGCGTCGTGGTGACCGGTGCCGCCGCCATCAGCCCGCTGGGGCACGACTGGCCGAGCATCCGCGCGCGCCTGCATGCGCAGGAAAACGCGGTGCGCTACATCCCCGGCTGGGAAGTGTTCGACGGCCTCAACACGCGCCTGGCTGCACCGGCCGAAGACTACGAGCTGCCTTCGAACTACAACCGCAAGACCACCCGCAGCATGGGCAAGGTGGCGGTGATGTCGGTGCGCGCTACCGAACTGGCGCTGGAAGCGGCCGGCCTGCTCGGCCATCCGGTGCTGCGCAGCGGCCTGGCCGGCGTGGCCTACGGGTCGTCGTCGGGCAGCCACGAAGCCACCGCCGAATTCGGCCGCATGCTCCACGAACACACCACCGAAGGCATCAGCGCCACCACCTACCTGAAGATGATGAGCCACACCTCGCCGGTGAACATCGGCGTGTTCTTCGGCTTGTCCGGTCGCGTGTACACCACCTCCAGCGCCTGCACCTCCGGCAGCCAGGGCGTGGGCTCGGGTTACGAGGCGATCCGCAGCGGCAAGCAGACGGTGATGGTCACCGGCGGCGCCGAACAGCTCGACGCCACCGCCGCGGCGGTGTTCGACACCCTGTTCGCCACCAGCGTGCGCAACGATGCGCCGAAGACCACGCCAAGTCCCTTTGATGCCCACCGCGACGGCCTGGTGCTGGGCGAGGGCGCCGGCACCCTGATCCTGGAAGAGCTGGAACACGCGCAGGCGCGCGGCGCCACCATCCTGGCCGAAGTGGTCGGCTACGGCACCAACAGCGACGGCCAGCATGTCACCCAGCCCACCGCCGACACCATGGCCCAGGCCATGCGCCTGGCGCTGGAAGACGCCGGGCTGGAACCGCAGCAGATCGGCTACGTCAACGCACATGGCACCGCCACCGAGCACGGCGACATCGCCGAAACCCAGGCCACCGCCCAGGTGTTCGGCGCAGGCATGCCGATCAGCTCGCTGAAGAGCTACGTCGGCCACATGCTCGGCGCGTGCGGCGCGTTCGAGGCCTGGGTGACCATCGAAATGATGCGCGAAGGCTGGTTCGCCCCGACCCTGAACCTGCACGAGGTCGACCCGCGCTGCGGTGCGCTCGACTTCATCCGCGGCGAAGGCCGGCAGATGCAGCCCGAGTACGTGATGAGCAACAACTTCGCCTTCGGCGGCATCAACACCTCGTTGATCTTCCGCCGCTGGCAGGACTGACTTTCCCCCGAGCAACACCCCGCCTTACCAACAAGGAGATGTTTGAATGCGTCGTTTTGCCCTGATTGCCGCCACCGCCCTGCTCGCCGTTGCCAGCACCGCCAATGCCCGTGAAACCCGGGTCGAGCTGCCGCTGCATGACCTGATCAACTCCCCGGAGGCGAAGGCCGCCGGCATCGACGGCAGCGTCCGCTTCTTCCTCGCCGGCGAAAAGGTCAACGTCCAGCAGCGCCTCGGCGAAGACGTGACCAACAAGAAGACCAATGCCGCCAACAAGAGCGATGCCGTGGCCTGCAACTGGGTGGCCCTGTCGGCGCTGAAGGCGCTGCAGGACGGCGCCAAGTCGCGCGGCGCCAACGCCGTGGTCGACGTGGTCAGCTACTACAAGAAGAACGAGTTCAAGAGCACCACCAACTTCGAATGCTACGCAGGCGCCATCCTGGCCGGCGTCGCCCTGAAAGGCACCTACGCAAAGGTGAAGTGACGCTTCGCGGCACTTCACCGGTAGCAGCCGACTGTTAGTCGGCTGGCATCGCCACCGCCGTTCCCCCGGAACGGCGGTGGCCGCCCTACCTGAACACCGTCGCGACATTGATGAACCTGAATCTGCCGCGCGCCAGCAAACCGACACCTTGGCGCCTGCCCGGCTTTCGTAGTTGCCTGCTTTACTCCACAATCGGCGTATCTATTCCCAGGGCCAAGCCCCGCGGGCAATGCAAGCCTACGTCTACAAAAGCCAACGCAAGCAGGACACTTACGTCTACCTCGCCGCCCGCGACGCCTTCGATGCCATCCCCGATGCGCTGAAGGCCACGCTGGCGCCGTTCGCATTCGTGCTGGAAGTTGCCCTGACCCCCGACCGTCGCCTCGCCCTGGCCGACGCTGATCAAGTGCGCGCCAATCTCCAGGCGCGCGGCTTCCACCTGCAGATGCCACCGCCGCCGGTCGCGCCCGTGAAGGTGCCGCGCCGCGATGACTGATATTCCGCGCACCCGCGCTGCCGCCATTGCCTTCGCCGCGGGCGGCCTGCTGTCGCTGGCCGCGGTGCTGGGCGGGGTGCCGGCTGCGCTGGGTGCCGCACTGGCGCAGCCGGCGTTCGCGCTGGGCGTGTCCTGGTGGCGGCGCAGCCGCGCCGTGCCGGCGCTGCCCCAGCTGGGCCGCCAGGACCTGCCGGCGCTGCTCGCGCTGTGGTCGGTGGGCCCGGCCCTGCTGGCGTTGCTGGTGGCCTGGCCGCTGGCCGCGCTGCACGACAGCGGCAGCCTGGCCGCTGTGCTCGGCCTGAGCGTGGCGGTCAGTGCCGCGCTGCTCGGCGTCTGGCGCACCTGGCCGCTGTGGAATGAAATCGAACGCAGTGACGGCAGCCTGGCGCGCCACTGGCGCACCCTGGCCGGCCGCGATCTCAGCGCCTGGCGCGGGCTGGTCGTGGCCGCGCTGGTGGTGGCGATCTGCGCGCTGGTGGTGGTTCCTGCGTGGCCGGGGCTGGTGCCCGATGGCCTGCGCTGGCCGTTCGCGCTGGCGGTGCTGATCGGTTCGCCGCTGGCCCACCTGGCCCTGCAGCGCGTCGCGCCGGCCGACCCGCTGGGCAGCCGCAGCGTGCTCGACCTGGGCAGCGACCCGTTCGCCGCCGCCGCCCAGCACGACGACCCGGGCCAACCGCTGGAGCCGCTGGCCCAGCACGAACGCTTGCCGGCGCTGTACGAAGCCGCGCGCAGCGGCCGGGTCGACCGCGCCCTGCAGCTGCTGGCCGCCGGGGCGGACCCGCAGGGCCTGCCTGACCCGACCTGGCGTGACCAGCGCAGCCTGGTGGTGCTGGCCGCCGTGCTGCCCGACCTGCGCCTGCTGCGCGAGCTGATCGCCCGTGGCGTAGGCGTCAACACCCCGCACAAGGGCATGACCCCGCTGCTGGCCGCCACCCGCGACAGCTGGCACGGCCGCCCCGAAGCGGTGATGACCCTGCTGGCCAACGGCGCCGATTCGCGCGCGGTCGACAGCGACGGCAACACCCCGCTGCACCACGCCGCGCGCAGTTCCGATCCCGGCGTGGCGGCATTGCTGCGCGATGCCGCGGCCGAAGTGGATGCACTGAACAATGACGGCTGGTCGCCACTGGCAGTGGCCTGCCAGGTCGGCAACTGGCGGCTGGCGCGGTTCCTGCTGGAGCGCGGTGCGCGCACCGAACCGGCCGAGGGCACCCCCGTGCTGCTGGCCGCGGCCGGCACCGAAGAAGACGATCCGGCCGGCGTGCAGCTGCTGCTCAAGCACAAGGCGCGCGCCGACGCGCGCGACCGCCAGCGCCGCAGCGCCCTGCATGAAGCGGCATTGGCCGGCCACGTGGACATCATCGATGTGCTGCTGGCGGCCGGCGCCAACCTTGAATCGCGCGATGCGCTGTCTCGTACGCCGTGGCTGGAAGCCGCGCGCGGTGGCCGGGCCGGCGTGGTCGAACACCTGCTGCCGCACAAGCCCGACCTGCATGCGGTCGACGTGGAAGGCCGCAACGCGGTGCTGCTGGCCTGCATGGCCGACAACGTCTCGCCGCTGCTGGTCCGCCGCCTGTTGGACCTGGGCATTGCCGCCGACGTCTCCGATCCGCAGGGACGCCGCGCGGTGGATATCGCCGCCGCCGCCGGGCGCTGGGCGATCGTCTCGCTGCTGGACCGCAGCTACCCGCTGCCCACCGCAGTGAGCGATGGCCTGGCCAGCGCGGGCGAGGATGACAGCGGGCAGGGCAGCCCGGCACTGCCGGACCGCCCGCCGCTGGACCTGCTGCGCGAAGCGCTGGGATTCGGCAACGTGGATGGCATGGCCTCGCTGGCCCGCCTGTGCAGCCCGGACGAACTGGGCGGCCTGCTCCACGACGGCGAACTGGCGCTGGACCCGCACGCGGTGGAGTGGCTGCTGGCGCAGGGTGCCGCGCCGGAGGTCCTGGATGCCTGCGGCGATACCCCGATGTTCGCGCTGCTGGCGCGTGGCATCGATGCGGTGCCCGCGCTGCAGGTGCTGCTGCGCCGCGGCGTATCGCCGACCGGCGCCGGTGGTTTGGCGCGCCTGCTCAGCGCCTGCGCCCAGCACGACCAGGCCGCGCGCGGGCTGGAACAGCTTGCATTGGAACTGCTCGAACGCGGCGCCGATCCGTTTGCGGCCTCGCCGGCCGGCGATCCGCCGCTGTCGCTCGCCGTTCGCCTGGGCTGGCTGCGCCTGCAGCAGGCCCTGCTCACCCTCGGCGTGGACCGTGAAGCCCGCGACAGCCACGGCATGACCGCGCTGCACCTGGCCACCGCGCTGGCCCGCGAAGGCTCGTTGAAGCTGCTGGTGCAGCAGGGCGCCTCGCCCGAAGCCCGCGCTGCCGATGGCCAGACCCCGCTGGGCGTGGCGCTGTCGATCGGCCGCCGCGACCTGGCCGATTGGCTGGATTGGCGCGTGTGGCAGCTGCCGCGCCGCGCGCTGCGTGCCGCCGATCTACCCGCCGCCGCGATGGCCGGCGATGCCGACGCCGTGCGCCGGTTGAACGACCTGGGCTTCGCCGTGGACGTGGTGGATGCGCAGGGCTGCACCGCGCTGCTGCGTGCCGCCGGCGGCGGCCACCTGGCCGTGGTCGACCTGCTGCTGGCGCGTGGCGCAAACCCGCAGCACGCTGCAGCCAGTGGTGCCACGCCGTTGTCGGCGGCGGTGAGCATGCGCCAGATCGACATCGTGTCGGCGCTGCTGGATGCCGGTGCGGAACTGGAATACAAGCTGCCCGGTGGCGTGACCGTGCTGATGCTGGCGTCGGCGCTGGGCCTGCCGGACATCGCCGCGCGCCTGCTGACCGCCGGTGCCAACGTGCATGCGGGCGATGCGCAGCAACTGGGGCCGCTGCATTGCGCGGCCCTGTACGGCTTTGGTGCGCGGGATCGTTCGCGCCTGCTGGCGCTGCTGGACACCTTGTTGCTGGCCGGTGCCGAGCCGGACCAGGCTGCAGCCGGTTCGGTGACCCCGCTGCTGTTGCTGCTGGGCGCGCGCGCCGAGCCAGGTACCGCGTGCGATGAGCAGATCGTGCTGGCCGCCGTGGAGCGGCTGCTCGATGAAGACGTGTCATTGGATGCGCGCGATCCGCGTGGGTTCGGTCCGCTGCACCTGGCGGCATTGCACGGCCTGCCGCTGCTGGTGCAGCGCCTGCTGCGCGCAGGCGCGGATCCGGACGTACGCGACGCGTTGAACCGCAGCCCGCGCGAGATCGCGGTGATGCGCGGTTTCATCGACGTGGCCGGTGAGTTCGAACCGCGCGTGCCGGGCGTTTCGTCGATGGCAAGATTCCTGCGCGATAACGGGTAACGGCGGCGCCTTGTCTCGACCGGTGTATCGGGCCGGTATATCCGACCGGTGCATCCGACCCGTGTATCCGACCGGTATATCCAACCCGTATATCCGACCGGTAGAGCCGACCGGTAGAGCCGACTGTTAGTCGGCTGCTCTCCATTCCGACGTCATGAACCCCTGACACGCGGCTTCGGACGGTCATCAACCGCGATCAGTGCGCCGCAGCCGTTAGGTGCGTGTCTGCGGATCTTCGGGCCGCGCTGCGCGCGGTCGCCGACTGACAGTCGGCGCTACGAATTGCTGGCGAACGATGGGGGAGCTGGATACGTCCGATCGGTTCCGTTCAATTGTCGCGTTGGTTGTCTGGCTTTTCATCGCGTTCCGCATCGGCTTCGAACAGGCGCATCAAATCCGCTCTCGCATCGCGTGAGGTCTGCATGACCGCGGCATCGTCGTCGTAGACCAGGTACTGGTCGCGCAGCAGCTTTTCATCGTGCTCGCGGAAACGCTGCACATGGTCGCGTGCCGTTTCTGTCGGAAGGCCCAACGCGGTCAGCACCCGCTCGCTCATGTCCAGGCTGGAGCCGAATACCTCGCGGAACGGTTCGGCCGACATGTCCATCAGCCGCCATGCGTGCTGGCGGTTGCGTGCGCGGGCCAGCACCACCGCGTCCGGGTACAGGCGCCGGATCAGCCGCGTGGCGCGCATGTTCGCTTCCGGGTCGTCCAGCGTGATCACGTAGACCCGCACATGCTCGCCGCCGGCCGCGCGCAGGATCTCCGGCCGGGTCGGGTCGCCGTAGTACAGCTTGTTGCCGAAGCGGCGCAGGTCCGACACCGTATCCGGGTTCGCTTCCAGCGCCACGAACGGGATTTTCTGTGCGGTCAGCAGGCGTGCCACCACCTGGCCGAAGCGGCCCATGCCAGCGATCATCACGCTGGGTTCGGTGCCGCCGTTGTCAATGGTGTCGGCCGCGGGCCTGTCGCGCGCCACCTCGTGTTCGCGACCCAGCAGGCGCAGCAACGCGATCAACAGCAGCGGCGTGAGCGCCATCGACAGACCTACGATCGCCACCAGCCGGTCGTGGTTGGCATTGCCCAGCAGGTTCGCGCGCTGCGCTTCGTTGAACACCACGAACGCGAATTCACCGCCCAGCCACAGCACGCTGCCGAGCAGCAGCGCGTGCCGCGTGCTCAGCCTGGCCAGCTTGCCGATGCCGAACAGCAGGCTGAACTTCACCACCAGCAGCACCGCCACCCCGATCGCGATCGCCCACGGCTCGGCCACCACCCGGTCCAGGTCGATGCCCATGCCCACGGCGATGAAGAACAGGCCCAGCAGCAATCCCTTGAACGGCTCGATCTGCGATTCCAGTTCATGCCGGAATTCCGAATCCGAGAGCAGCACGCCGGCCAGGAACGCGCCCAGGCTGGGGCTGAGGCCCACCGTCTGCATGAACCACGCCGTGCCCAGCACCACCAGCAGCGCCATCGCGGTGAACACCTCCGGGCTGCGCGTACGCGCCACGGTGTTGAACAGCCAGCGCAGCACCGGTCGCCCGCACAGGATCACCACGGCCAGCGCGCCCAGCGCCACCGCCACGTCGTTCCACTGCAGGGTTTCATTGCGTGCCCCGCCCAGCAGCGGAATCGCCGCCAGCAGCGGAATCGCGATCAGGTCCTGGAACAGCAGGATGGCAAAGCCCAGCCGGCCGTAATCCGTGTTGAGCCCCTTGTGTTCGGATAGCAGCTGCAGGCCCACGGCAGTGGACGACAGCGCCAGCGCGATGCCCACGATCAGCGCTCCCTTCCAGTGGAAGTGGTCCAGCATCAGCAGGCTGCCCAGCACCACCGCGCTCAGTGCCACCTGCGCGGTGCCGGCGCCGAACACCGAGCGCCGCATCACCTTCAGCCGCGTGGGCGACAGCTCCAGCCCGATCACGAACAGCAGCATCACCACGCCGATCTCGGCCGCGCCGAGGATCCGGTCGGCATCCTGCACGAAGCCCAGCCCGTCAGGTCCGAGCACCACGCCCGCCGCCAGGTAGCCCAGCACGGCACCCAGCCCGAGCTTCTTGAATACCGGCACCGCGATCACCGCGGCCAGCAGCAGCACCAGGGCCAGGACCAGCGCACCGCTATGCATGGGGAAACCTGCGCATCGCATCATCGGCCTGTCGCCGGCGGCCTATTATGCGGCCCCGCGCGTCAATGACCTTCAACCGGGCCCGAACGAGGGCCCGCAAGGGGTTGACCCGGTCTGCGTGCGGGTCCAGACTGCCGCCCGCTGACCGCGCCAGCACGGCGCGCCCAGCGAAACCCTTCCGGAGTCCACACCCATGTCCAGCGACAGTAGAAGTCGACCTTGCTCGACGCCAGCGATGGCCACCGCCTGACACGGGACGGTTCGCCAGCGTTGGCGTCGCGCGATCGCGATCCACAAGGCGAACCCCATGAACCAGAAAGACCTTCTGCGCCCGGTGGCGGATGCCGCCGCCCTGAGTGCACCCCTGCAGGACTTCAACACCGCCGACGCGGTGGAATACCTCAACACCCTGGCGCTGTCGCGCGCCGCCGACACCCTGGCCGCGTTGCCGTTGCCGCGCGCGGTGAAAATGCTCGAACAGCCCGAGCTCACCCGCAGCGGTGACCTCGTGGCCGCGCTGCCGGTGGCCAAGGCCGCCGCGCTGCTGGGCCTGATGGCCGACGACCGTGCCACCGACATCGTCCATGAGCTGGACGAGGACGAACGCGCGCGCCTGATCCCATTGCTCAGCGCCGATTCGCGCCGGGCCATCCAGCAGCTGCTCAGCTACCCGCCGCACACCGCCGGCGCGCTGATGACCACCGAATTCGTCAGCGTGCCCGCCGACTGGACCGTGGACCGCACCCTGCAGCACATCCGCGAAGTCGAGCGCACTCGCGAGACCGTGTACGCCATCTATGTGCTGGACCCGGTCACCCAGGCCCTGCAGCAGGTGGTCACCATGCGCCGGCTGATCACCGGCCTGCCGGACGAGCCGATCCTGGAGGTGGCCCAGGTCAATCCGCCGGTGACCGTCGATGCCATGCTCGACCAGGAAGAAGTGGCCCAGCTGATCCGCCGCCACGACCTGCTGGCCATTCCCGTGGTCGATGCGCGCCAGCAGGTGCTGGGCATCGTGACCGTGGACGACATCCTGGATGCACTGATTGAAGAATCCACCGAGGACGCGCACAAGTTCGGCGGCATGGAAGCGCTGGAAAAGCCGTACATGCAGATCGGCTTCTTCGAGATGCTGCGCAAGCGCGCCGGCTGGCTCAGCGTGCTGTTCCTGGGCGAAATGCTCACTGCCAGCGCCATGCAGCATTACGAGGACGAGCTGGCCCGCGCCGTGGTGCTCACGCTGTTCATTCCGCTGATCATGAGCTCCGGCGGCAACTCCGGTTCGCAGGCCACCTCGCTGCTGATCCGCAGCCTCGCCCTGCGCGAACTGCGCCTGCGCGACTGGTGGAAGGTGGCGCTGCGCGAAGTGCCTACCGGCATCACCCTGGGTGCCATCCTCGGCGTGCTGGCGATCATCCGCATCGTGTCCTGGCAGCTGCTCGGCCTGCACGACTACGGCGAGCACTGGCAGCTGCTGGCGCTCACCATCGGTGCGGCGCTGGTCGGCATCGTAACGTTCGGTTCGCTGTCCGGTTCGATGCTGCCCTTCATCCTCAAGCGCCTGGGCTTCGACCCGGCCAGCGCCTCGGCACCGTTCGTGGCCACCCTGGTCGACGTCACCGGCCTGGTGATCTACTTCAGCATCGCTGCGATGATCCTGCGCGGCACGCTGCTGTAACCGCACCATGTCGCCACGCCGCGTGCGGCGTGGCGATGCGGCGGCAGCCGATCCTTGCGCCAGATCATCCCAACGCGACCGCCAGCCGTGTACCGTGTCACCACGTGTCCCGGTGACTGTTCGACCCCATGAGCACCTACCACCTGCAATCCGTATTCCGCCCGCAGTCGGTCGCCGTCGTCGGCGGCAGCCCGCGCGAGCGTTCCGCCGGCCGCGCGGTCATGCGCAACCTGCGCGCCACCGGCTTTCCCGGCAAGGTCGCCTGGATCAATCCGCGCTACGGCGAAATCGACGGCATCAGCACGGTCAAGCGGCTGAAGGACCTCGACTGGGTGCCCGAACTCGTCGTCATCACCGCCCCGGCCAGCATCGTGCCGCAGGTGGTGGCCACCGCCGCCGAACGCGGCGTGGCCGCGGCCATCATCCTCACCGCCAACCTCGGCCATGGCCCGGGTTCGCTCAGCGAGCAGGTTGAAGCGGCGGCACGGCCCAAGGGCCTGCGCATCCTCGGCCCGCATTGCCTGGGCGTGATCGCCCCGCATGCACGGCTCAACGCCAGCATCGCCGCGCACTTCCCGCAGGCGGGCGACCTTGCGCTGATCTCCGAATCCAGCGCCATTGCCGCAGCGCTGGTCGAATGGGGCGTGGCGCGCTCGGTCGGCTTTTCCGCCGTGGTCTCGCTGGGCGACGCGCTGGATGTCGACTTCGGCGACCTGCTGGACTATTTCGCCACCGATTACCGCACCCGCGCCATCCTGCTCTACGTCGAACACATCCGCGACGCGCGCAAGTTCATGTCCGCCGCGCGCGCCGCCGCGCGTGCCAAGCCGGTGGTGGTGGTCAAGTCCGGCCGCCACATCCGCATCGATCCCGATGGCGACACCCACGTGCAGGCGCTGGCCAGCTCCGACGCGGTGTATGGCGCCGCGTTCAACCGCGCCGGCCTGCTGCGGGTGAGCGCGCTGGATGAGCTGTTCACCGCTGCCGAAACGCTCGGCCGCCTCGGCACCTTCCCGGGCCGCCGGCTGGCCATCCTCAGCAACGGCGGCGGGGTAGGGCGGCTGGCCGTGGACCAGCTGCTGGCCCTGCGCGGCAGCCTGGCCGAACTCTCGCCCGGCACCATCGCCGAGCTGGATGCCGTGTTGCCCGAAGGCTGGTCGCGCAGCAATCCGGTCGACATCGTGGTCGACGCAGACGGCGACCGCTACGCCGCCGCCATCGACGCGCTGATGTCCGACAGCGGCAACGATGCCGTGCTGGTGGTCAACGTGCCCACCGCGTTCACCTCATCGGCAGACGCCGCGCAGGCACTTACCCGCACCCTCGGCCTGCGCCCGCGCCACCATCGCGACAAGCCGGTGTTCGCGGTGTGGCTGGGCAACGACGACCGTGCCACCGCCACCCTCAACGCCGCCCGCGTGCCGACCTACCCGACCGAGGCCGAAGCCGTGCGCGGCTTCCAGCACCTGGTGCGCTACCGCGATGCGCAGGCGGCGCTGATGGAGACCCCGCCCAGCCTGCCGCAGGATTTCGTGGTGGATACCGCCGCCGCGCGCGCCATCGTCGACGCCGCGCTCGCCGCCGGCCAGCAGTGGCTGGACCCCATCGCCACCCACCAGCTGCTCTCGGCCTACGGCATTCCCTCCGCGCCGGTGATGCAGGCGCGCGACCCGCACGAAGCCATGGACCTGGCCCAGCCGCTGCTGGAGCAGGGCGCCACCGTGGCGGTGAAGGTGTTCTCGGCCGACATCCCGCACAAATCCGATGTCGATGGCGTGCGCCTCAACCTCGGCACCCTGCAGTCCGTGCAGGCCGCCGCCAGCTCCATCCTCGCCCGCGCCCACGAGATGCGCCCCAACGCGCGCATCGACGGCGTGCTGGTGCAGCCCACCATCGTGCAGCCCAAGGCGCGCGAATTGATTGCCGGCATCGCCGACGACCCGACCTTCGGCCCGGTGGTGGTGTTCGGCCGTGGCGGCACCGCCGTGGAAGTGATCGACGACAAGGCGCTGGCGCTGCCGCCGCTGGACCTGCGCCTGGCCCATGAGCTGATCGGCCGCACCCGCGTGTCGCGCATCCTCAAGGCCTACCGCGATGTCCCGGCGGCAGACGAACGCGCCGTCGCGTTGATCCTGGTCAAGCTGGCCCAGCTGGCCGCCGACATTCCCGAAGTCCGCACGCTGGACATCAACCCGCTGCTCGCCGACCGCGACGGTGTCATCGCACTGGATGCGCGCGTGGCCATCGCGCCCTCGCGCAAGCTGCACAAGGGCCGTGGCCATCCGCGGTTCGCGGTGTTCCCGTACCCGAAGGAGTGGGAGCGCACCATCACCTTGTCCGACGGCGCGCCCGCGTTCGTGCGCCCGGTACGCCCGGAAGACGACGCGCTGTTCCGCGCCTTCTTCGCCCGCGTCACCGACGACGACCTGCGCCTGCGCTTCTTCCAGTCCGTGAAGCATTTCAGCCACGAATTCATCGCGCGCCTGACCCAGCTCGACTACGCCCGTTCCATCGCGCTGGTGGCGATCGACCCGCGCAGTGGCGACATGCTCGGCGCGGTGCGCCTGCATGCGGATGCGGATTACGATCGCGGCGAGTACGGCATCCTGATCCGCTCCGACCTCAAGGGCCATGGCATCGGCTGGCGGCTGATGACCATCATGATCGAGTACGCCCAGTGGCTGGGCCTGAACATCGTTGAGGGCCAGGTGCTGCGCGAGAACAGCACCATGCTGGCGATGTGCCAGAGCCTGGGCTTCAAGACGAAGCTCGATCCCGACGACTCCACGGTCATGGTGGTGACCCTGCCGGTGCAGGAAGCGCAGGTCGCGCTGCCGCCGGAAGGTGTCACGCACTGAACCCGCGGGCGGCACCGACGCCCCCTCGACGTCATGATCGCCGACAATGACGTCATGACCGATCGCATTCCACTGCTGCTGTTGCCCGGCCTGCTCAACGACGCCGAACTCTGGCGCGCGCAGGTGGCCGCCCTTTCCGACATCGCCGACTGCACGGTCGGCGACCAGACCCGCGGCGAGACGATGCAGGCCGTGGTCAACGACGTGCTGGCCCAGGCCCCGGAACGCTTCGCCCTGGCCGGCTTCTCGCTCGGTGGCTTCGTCGCCCAGCAGATCCTGCGCGTGGCCCCGGAGCGGGTACTGCGGCTGGCGTTGATCGACACCTCCATCCACGCCGACTCGCCCGAGCGCGCCGCCCAGCGCCAGTCGCAGCGTTCCAGCGTGCGCCTCCCCGGCACCTTCCATGGCTTCGGCGACAAGCTGATGCGCAGCTACATCGATGCCTCGCGGCTGGACGACTACCTGCTGGTACAGCGCGTGCGTGACATGACCGCACGCCTGGGTGCCGAAGTGTTCCTGCGCCAGAGCGCGCTCGATCGCGTTGACGGCCACGACGTACTGGCCGGCTACCGTGACCCGCTTCTCATCATCTGCGGTGCCAACGACCGCATCACCCCGCTGCCGATCAGTGAGGAGATGCACGCGCTGGTGCCGGGCTCAACGCTGGTGGTGATCCCCGACTGCGGCCACCTGGCACCGATGGAACAGCCCGACGCTGTCAACGCCGCCATGCGGGAATGGCTTCAGCGCTGATCTAGCCAGGCAAGCGCATGCGCTGCAACGCCCGGCCCACATCCGCGGCGCGCAACCCTGTTGCCTCCAGTTCGGCGCGTGCATGGCCCAGTGCCTCCAGCACCTCGGTTTCAATCCGTTCCCCGTCCTGATCGTCCAGGCCGAATCGCGCCAGATCACTGCGGGCGTTTCGCAGGGTGGCCACACGTCCTTCAGTGCCAACGCCGATTGCCTGCAGGTCGCCGCCCATGGCCACGATGTCGAAACTGGGCGCGTGACGCCAGCGACCGGCGAACAGCAGTCCGTGGTTACGCAGATGGCCGTCGCTTTTGCCGACCAGGACATTCAGCAGCATGCGGCGGTAAAGAATGGAGCCGGCATCGGGCACGCCAATCTGCCGACACAATGCAGCCAGGTTGCCGTAGGTGACCCGGCCCAGCGGCGCCCGCACGCCGGTCGGCCCCATCCTGGCCGAAGACAACAGCGCATGCAGGCTCAGGTAGGGC
>NZ_JAGXKC010000100.1:0-2258 GCF_019091045.1 Stenotrophomonas sp. GbtcB23
TATTTGAGACTTGAACCACTGTCGTCCGCCATCCACCAGGGAGATCAATGCTATGGGCATTTCTGTCGCCAACTGTGCAGCGCGTGCAAGGGCGTCAAAAAAAGGCTCCGGGTCCGAGTCCAGAATGTTCAATGCATGCAAAGCGGACAGACGGGCTTGCTCGACCACTGGCACCCCTCTCTATGACTTTGGTTGAACTGCTTGGAAGCGTAGAGGCGTCTGGGCCAGCTGTCTGTGAACGGTATCGAATTCAGGCGTTCTTCCATCCCGCAACTGCATGGCAAATGGAACGTCCGACCTACCTACCTGTCACCGATCATGTCCGCTCTCGAGCGAACGTAGAAGCGCTTGGGCCGTGCGCACTTCGACTCCGCCAGTGGAGCGCAGCAGCTTCAAAGCGGCTTGCCTGCGTTCCGGCACGCAGGCGGTCGCATCAGACACCACCACCGTGGAGAACTCGCGGGAGTTGGCATCGATGGCGGTGGCAAGCACGCAAGAGTCCAATGCCATGCCGACGAGCACCAACTGGTCGACGCCGATCTTGGCGAGAAGCACCGCCAAGGGCGTTGCGAGGAAGGCCGAGTGCTTTGGCTTGAGCACCGTGTAGTGATCCGGACCGGGGAAAAGCAGTTTGGCGATGTCGCCCGACGGGCCTTCTTCGTGGCGACAAACCTCCGCGAGCTGATGGAAGCCACACTTCCAATCCCCGAAGTTATCGTTGGCGTAGATCACTGGCCACTCTTTTTCGTCAAAGACGTCTCGGATCTGCCGGGCCTTCTTGGCGGCTTTAAGAGCCAGTGGCGCCAGCGTTTGACCGTCGGGGAAATCGAAACGGGAGAAGAGATCGATGATGATCAGGGCCGGGCGCTCCATGTCAGGCCCCCGTCTGGGCGTGGGGGGCCTCTACTGCCTTGGACTGGGGCGAATCTTTCTGACGCAAGAAAATGGTCAACACGACCAGGGCCAGAACGGCCAAGAACTCGCTTTGCCAGTTCTGCATGGACTCGAACCAGAAGTCGCTGCTGAAGAAGTGTTCAAAGAATCCAGGGACGGGCAAATGATCCAATCGGGCTTCGTCGCACCGCGCTCGCCAGCTGCCGAGGGCGTGAAGAGCAAAAGACATCACAAACAAGCTTAAAACAGCGATGGCCAGAGAGTGGGCATAGATTTTCTTCCAGATGCCCCCACGGCGAACGGGCCACGGTGCAGGGCCGGCGTCGAGTTTGGGATCTTCCTCGTCGGGGTCAAGCGGCCGGGACTCGGCCGAGCCACGCTGGCGGAGCCGAACGGTGAGCAGCACATACATCCCCATTTGCAGGAACTCGCTCTCCCAGTTCTCGAAGGTCGCGCTGCTGAAGTGCCCTGTGGTGAGGTAGGTACCGAATCCCAACGCGGCTTGGCCGTGCTGTGCCAGCTCCTCGTTGTGAACGTTCCACCCCGTCACCGCTTGCGCGCTCAAGAACAGCACGGTCAGCACGACGAGGACGATCGATAACCCATTTCGGCGCCACATGGTTCCTGTCCAGATCAAGGGCGGGCCCGAAGGCCCGCCAGTCATTCGGTTACTTGCCTGCCGCGGCCTTCTGATTGCCGCCCTGTTCGGCGAGAAGGGTGAGCTTCTCGTCCGTGGACTTTTCTTCCTCAAGGGTCTCCAGAAGATAGGGCAGGGCATCTTTGTATCCCAGCTGCTTGGCAAGCGCTGCGATGGTGCCGTAGGAGGCGATCTCGTAGTGCTCGACCTTCTGGGCACCACCGATCAGTGCGGCGTCACGCACAGGCCCCTTCTCAATCGACTCGATCACTTCCTTGCTTTCTTCCACCAGCCCTTCCATGGCGGCACACTTGATGCGCTTGAGGCGGATTCCTAAGACTTCCACGACCTGGTCGATTCGCTCGATCTGACCAACGGTCTCCTCCAAGTGGGTCTCGAAGGCCGCCGCAAGTTCGGGATTCTCCGCCGCGCGGGCCAAGCGGGGCAGGGATTTCGTCAACTGCTTCACAGCGCTGTAGATGTCAGACAGCTCGTGCACGAACAGCTCTTCTGCGGTCTTAATCGCCATGCGTAAAATTCCTGGATTGAGGATGGGAGAAGTTCAACCTTGGACCGGATCCAGCGGACGTTATGTGAAGGGCGGTTGAAACTTTCGTGATTCTCCGGCCGCCGTGTAGTTGACGGCGGTTAGTGCCGCGATGGGCCGTCCTTCTCACAGAGCACTTACCAGGTGATGATAGCCAAGGGCTTAGCAACGAAAGGAGTC
>NZ_JAGXKC010000101.1:0-2251 GCF_019091045.1 Stenotrophomonas sp. GbtcB23
GGCTGGCTGGGTAGCGGCCTCGTAGACGGCATCCGTCGCCGCCTTGATCATCGCCATCAACTTCCAGCCCTGCTCCTGGCTTTCCTCACCCGTCACCGGGTGGGTGATGGTGTACGTCTTGGCAAGCAGGTCGCTGATTGTGGCCGGCAGGACCCCGAGGAACGTCCTCTCCAGCACAGTGCCGTCCGCCTGGGTGGTCAGCCGCTCGAAGTGGAACGTGACCGGTCCATCGTTGGTGTAGGGGTTCCAGTCTATGGCGATGCGCGGCGCGATCGCTTCGACGCGGGTCCCGAAGGAAGTGTTTTCGCTCAAAAGGGCCATCCTGTATCTCCGGTCAGTATCCGGTTACGTCTACGGTCATGATGTGCATACGGGCGCTCTCGGCTCGCGGCGCCGGCATGCCGAAGAAGGCGTATGTGCCCTCCCCTGTGGTTCCCTGCGCCACCGTGTACGTAGTGGAGTGGCGCAAGCTGGTGGCCAGCGATTACGGCGCCGGCACCAGCCGGGAACGCCTTTTCCTTCTCGCCCGCCGCGACGGCGAAGCCATCGTGTGGCCGGCGGCCAGCCATGGCACCGCGCCGACCCAGAAGAGGCGCGTATCCGCCGCAGACTGCTTGGACTTCACCATCCCCTGCCCGTCCATATTCGGGCGCAAGCGGCCGCTGGCCGACGCCACCATGCGCCGCATCGCCAAGGGCACCATGCGCCACGTCATCCAGGCGACGGCCCCTTTCATTGTGCCGGTGACCCATCAGGGCACCGACCGCGTGCACGCCGTGGGCGAGCCGCTGCGCACCATCACCGCCGCCAACCGCGGCGAGCTGATGTTAGCCATGCCGGAACTGGCGCCCTTCATCACCGAGCATGCCAACGCCAGCACCCAGCGCACCATGGATGCGTGCGAGCCGTTGCGCACGATGTGTGCCGGTGTGAAGGGCGGCCACTTCTCGGTGGTCAGCCCGATACTTGCAGGCGTCGGCGGACGGGCCGCCCAGTCCGAGCCACGCTCTGGTGCCGAACCGATGTACACAATGACCGCGAAGGCGGACGCCGCGCTGGTAGCGCCGCATCTGGTGAAGTTCCGAGGCGACAGCATCGGGACGCCAGCAACTGAGCCGGTGCCGACCATCACCTCCGGTGCCGGCGCCGCGCGTCCGGCTGGCGCCGCGCATGCGCTGGGACTGTCAACCGCGTTCATGGTCCAGGCTGCCCATGGGGAGGGTCGACCCGGCGGTGCTCAGCGATGGGGCGCCGGCAGCAAGTCTGTCGAGGTGCCTGTGGGCACGGTGACTGCGAGCGGGAACGGCGGGCACGCGGTCGCTGAGGCCGAACTGGCGGAGCTGTCGCCCGAACATCAGGAAGGCGCGCTACGTGTAGCCGCGTTCCTGGTGAAGTACTACGGCACCGGCGCGAATGTGCCCAGCCTGGCCGACCCGGTCGACACCGTCACCACGAAGGACCGGCTGGCGCTGGTCACCGTGGTGATCAAGGGAACCCCGTACGTGATCGTGGACATCGGTCTGCGGATGCTGAAGCCCCATGAGCTGTACCGCGCGCAGGGCTTCCCGGCGGGCTACATCATTGACCGCACGGCCAACGGAACACCCCTGAGTACGAGTGCTGCGGTCCGCATGGTCGGCAATAGCGTCAGCCCGCCGCCGCTGCGCGCCCTGGCAGAGGCCAATCTCGATCCAGTATCGGTTCCCCTGGCCGAGGCAGCGTGATGGGCTATATGAATCCACTGCTGGCACTGCCCGCCGGCCGCGCTCTCCAGGCGCTCCCGAAAGAAGACCGCGAGCGCATTGAGGCCGTCATGCGTCAACTCCGCGACCAGGCCAACAAGGAGGCCGAGAAGGCATGGGCAAAACGGAAAGGTCCGATGGCCGCCTATTGGCGGGCAGTCGCGACCTATGCGCGGCACATCGCCCACGCGCTTTCGCGCCAGGCGCCCGACACCACCACCGGAGATCACCCATGACCCAGCAACACATCAGCCATCCCGAAGGGCTGCCGTCCTGCGCCGCCGGGCACAGCGCGCGCATGATGGGGCCTGGTCATGCAGGCCAGGTTATGCCTTACAAACCGTTGACCCTACCCCTTGCGGGGCAAAGCTTCGATATACGCTTCGACAGCAGCAATCCCCAGCTGCATAGCGTCGCCTTTGCTTGCGATTCGGCCAAGCCCGCGCGGTTGGATCAGCACTGGCTGCCCATCGATCTCTGCAGTGGCACCGAACAAACCGGATTCGTCC
>NZ_JAGXKC010000102.1:0-2116 GCF_019091045.1 Stenotrophomonas sp. GbtcB23
TCTGCTGCTGCTGCCGCTTGTCACATTCCCTGTGCAAGCTCAGGCGACACCAGAGCTTGTATCTCCCGCATCGGCGGTTTGCGTGCCAGCAGGTGTCGCCAGCCCGACCAATGCGCCCGCATCAGCTGCATCGATGAGTGATCTGGAAGCGACGGCTGTCTCTGGGCCTGCCCTGGTCAATCTGCCAGCGACTGTGACTCCGGGTATTGAGCCTCGGCCCGTTGAACCGGTGAGTCGAGAGCCTTCCGCTACGATCGAAAAAGTTGGGGATGTGGTACCCGCCGCCGGCGTCGAAAGCGCAGTCGAGGCGCCGGCGGCGGTGCCTGCAGCGACAGTCGATCCCGCGTCCGCCGTGGCGGCACCTGTCTCGGCTGCGGCGGCGCAACGTCCTGTGATCCCTTCTGCTTCCGTGGGCGCGGCGGCAGCTGCAGCTGCATCGGTGGAAACACCGTCAACGACCAGTCGGCCAGCCGAACCAGAAGCTTCTTCCGAACCGGCGCCCGTCGCTTCGCGCCCGCTGCCTATCCCCACGCTCGCCAATGACAACAACCAGATCGAGCGTCAGCTCGGTGCGCGTTGTCCGAACGACCTTGCAGCGCGTCTAGCCACCCAGGCGGA
The DNA here is from genome assembly GCF_019091045.1 of Stenotrophomonas sp. GbtcB23. Taxonomy (NCBI): domain Bacteria; kingdom Pseudomonadati; phylum Pseudomonadota; class Gammaproteobacteria; order Lysobacterales; family Lysobacteraceae; genus Stenotrophomonas; species Stenotrophomonas sp. GbtcB23. Next base: position 619 of record NZ_JAGXKC010000102.1, read on the forward strand.
CCTCCTGATCGGTGCCTGCCAAGGCACGCTGCCGCCGCACCTTTCAGCGTTGCTGGTGGCCATTCCGGAACAGCAACTGCTGCTGCCGCGCGCGTGGCGCGAGCGCCAGGCTGGGCAGAAGGGTTGGTACAAGGCCGTGCCCGGCTACGGGCTGCGCCCGGACTTCCTGGCGGTGCAGAGCGATGTCTGGGTGCGTTCGTTCGAAGGCGCTGACCCGTCCACCACGGTGTACCTGGTGTCAGGCCCGTTTGCGTGTGCCGACAACCGCGGCACCGACGCCGAGCCGGTCAAGACGGTGCGTCTGCCGGCCGGCAGCTGCCGCGAGGGGCTGGTGCAGCAGCGCGTGTACCGCGTGAGTGCTGGCGCGGCGCCGGTGGACATCACCCAGCAGGCGCTGCCGGCAGAGCCGTTGCTGTCCGATGCTGACCGGAAGCGCTACGGCGCCGACGGCGCGCGCGTGCAGCTGGATGCGGGCAAACTGCAGTTTGGCCCCGCGTTGCGCTGGTATGTGGACGCCGGCACCACCGAGAAGCCCGAGCCGCGCAGCTACGGCGAATGGGGCCGGCTGCACCTTGGCTTCGCGGTCTGGAATGGCGAGCGCTTCGAGCCGCGCGATACCGTGCCGCGCGTGGTGTGGCCGTGCGATCCGGTCGCACCGGGCGACGCCAGCTGCGGTGCCTACGCCGATGCCGGGCGCGACCCGTTCATCGTGGTCGGCGCCTCAGCTCAGGGTGTGACCGCGACGCCTTGAGTCCATGGCTTTGATCCCGTAGCAAAAAAGCGCCCCTCGGGGCGCTTTCTTTTTGTGCGCGCAGCGGCGACTGCGCCAGCTCAGCTTTGGTCCACCAACGCGAACCGTGGCCGCAGCACACCGTCCACCTCGACCTGCGCGGTGAACATCTCATACGGCCGCACCCACACTCCCAGGTCCTCGTCGAGCGGGCGATACAACACCATTGGCAGCAAGGTCTCGCTGTGGCGCACCACGTCGATCACCTGATAGTTGCCGCCCTTGAAATGGCGGTAGTGGCCCGGGGCAAGGACGGGCAGGGGCGCAAGGTCGGACATGGGGGAAATGCAGGCGTTGGAAAGGTCGCATTATGGCAGCGACGGAGTGGATGCCGGAGGTCAGGCGGTCATGCTGCGCGTGGCAGCCTGGCTTTCGGTCAGCTGGCGGTTCTGCTGCTCCAGCTGTTGGCTGGCGGCGGTAGCCTCCATCTGGCGGCTGCTCTGCTCCAGCGGTGTGTTCATCGCAACCACGGTCTCGACACTGACGCGCAGGTGGGCGGGGTCATCGGCCTTGCCCTGTACGGCAAAGGTGCGGGCCGCATCGCCGCTCATCAGCACGGCATCGATACGCGTACCACCGGCGGCATGCATTTCCGTGGCCAGGCTGCCGGCGAGCTGGTCGCTGGCGTGATCGGGTACGCGTCCTACGCGCGCATCCTGGGAATGGACGCCACGCAGGGCATCCTGGAACAGGGAGTACCCCGGATGG
>NZ_JAGXKC010000103.1:0-2035 GCF_019091045.1 Stenotrophomonas sp. GbtcB23
CGTATCGGACCAGCCACATCAATCGCTTCGGCGTCTACCATCTCGAGCTTGATAGGGAAGTGGCGCCGCTGAGCTATACAGCGGAAGTCCTTGAACAGGCGCCATAGGCGGGGAGATCCGATATCGGGACAAGGAAATTATGATTTTGTTTCAATCGCTTAGGCGGTTTTTGGCCCTGTACGTAACGATTCCCTGCCGACCCTCTACTACTGTCGATTCCGACCACCTGCTTCACGGTGCCGGCCCAGTGCGGATACTGGCGCCGCAGTGCCGGCACGACGATATTCTTGACCGCGTAGTTTATTTTCAACCCTGCCTTGGCCGCTGGCGTGGCTTGCCGGTTACCGACCCAGATACCCATGACGCGGTCACCGTCGTAGGAGGTAATCTTGCCGCCCTCCTTCTTGATGATGGTGGCGGCGCAATGCAGGAACGCTTTGTAGATCTCCGCGCTCAGCCACCAATGCTCGGCATCGACCATCTTGGTGGAGCCTTTAAGGTCTGCGTACAGGACCGTGGCGCGATCAAACTCGACTGCGTCGTTGCCGAGCCGCAGATCCTCAGGATCGGGCACGACCTGGCCCTGTCGGGTTGACCATTGGTTTTGCGTGATCGCTTCCACTGCTGCCGTCATCTCTTCCAGCACTGTCATGGTCAGTCTCTCGGTCCAGCGGCGAGAATCCGGGCGCGGATCTGCTCGCACGCCGGTGCCAGCAAGGCACGGGCATCGGCACCAGGTTTGTATCGGTAAGGAACGGTAGTCAGCCCCGCCAGATCGCTCGGCAGCTTCAGCTTGTCTTCGCGCGGCTCCATCAGGAAGGCGCGCCGACGTCCCAGAAACCCAATGAACATGCCCAGCTCAAAGACGACGTTGTCGCGCATGACCGGCCACTCGTCACCGCGGCTGATCACCATGTCGTCGGCATGCGCCACGGCAATTGCAAAGTCCGCCTGCTCCAGCTGGGCCTCCAGCTCATCAAGGGTGTAGTTGGCCGCGCGGAAAACGCCGTGGTCCCAGACCACCGTCAGGAAGGGATCGTGCTCGAAATGCTGCACCAGCAGGCGGGTGACCGGCAGCGCCTCCACCGAGGACATCACGAAGACCCGGACCCGTTCGCGGGGGGCCGTAATCATTCGGTTACGCTCCTTCAGCCGGCGCGACAGAGCAGCTGCCAAGCGCCGCCAGATCAATGGGTGTGCATCGGCAGCGCGACTGAAATCGCTTTCAGGCACCTTCAACACCACTGTGGGCTCGGTGGCGGTAATGGTGGCCGCACGCAACTGGGTCGGCTCGATGGCTGCCATCTCCCCCACGTGTTCCCCGACTCGGCGGGTATTGACCACCTTGCCATTGACGATCACGTCCACCGCACCGGCAACGATGAAAAACACGTCGGTTTCGGCATCTTCTTGCGTGATGAAGGACGCGCCAGCCGCGACTTCCAGCAGTTCCCCGGCCTCAGCCAGCTGCGTGGCAGCAGCCTCCAGCCCCGCCAGGGTGCGGAACTCGGCCAAGGCCGCCACCAGTCGCCTGCCGCCGTCGGCAGAAAGTCGCTCGATAATGCTCGCCCCCATACCTTCCCTCCCTTGAAAGTGTGAACTGGCTCCCAATATACGACAAATGAACCAGCCGAAAACCGGTTGGTGCCCGGCCCGAGAGCGACGCGACCCGCTCCGGCTCGGTCTCCATTTGGCCGCAGGGAGCAGGACGATGGGACATAGCTGGAAGGAAGACCGCACCAAGAAGCGCCTTACCACGCGTTACGAGGAAGTCCGTAAGGTCGATATTCGTGACTACACGCGCGAGACCTCGTTGGACAATATCGCGGTCAACCGCGCCTATCGGGTTAACGGCGCGCATGTCTACATCGACATCGTCAATCTGCAGGACATGCTCAACTGCACCAATGTTGAAGGGGAAACGTGCCACAAGCGCGCTCTCCGCTTCCTGAATCAGCATTACCGCGCCGTCCACCGCCTCCTGGTCGAGAGTGAGACGGTCCGCGTGGATTTCCACAACCAACGGTTGCATGCG
>NZ_JAGXKC010000104.1:0-1920 GCF_019091045.1 Stenotrophomonas sp. GbtcB23
GACCTGCCCCGCCCCAGTCTCTTGCCGGTCTTTTGCTCGTGAGGCTTCAAACCGGGCGTATTTCCGGGGGTGCCCTTGTTGTCCCGTCGGCGCTTATCCGGCTCCCTAGTAGACGGAGCGATTGGTTTCGGACCGGGCTTAATCGACATAGCTTGACTCCTTCAGTGAGAGGGAATGGCAGAACTAACCTGCTACGTCCCACTTCTACTGTCAATACAGGCTAACAATCACACACACCATTTATGCTGCGTTCAGTTTTATGTTAGCTAGTATCGCGATTTTCCTGGCCCTGAATTTTTAAACAGTATGGTTATGACTATGAAACGGCAGATACCTTACGCCGTTAAACCCTTGATGCGCTTAGGTTTCATTGCACGAAAGAGATCGGATCCGCCGACCTGGGAACGGCTCGACGTAATAGCCCAGTGAGTTTGCCTGAGGAAGTAAAAACCCGCTCAATTCGGATTGACGTTTGGAGAGCCCGTCGTATCTGTACTTCCATTGTAAACAATGGAAGCAAAGCAGTGACTCAGTCCCCCACCGACATCCTAAGCAGCTACATCGACTCACCGGGCGGCAGCTTGGTTCTGGACAGCCTTCAGATAGGCAGGGTCAAGTTCGGAAAGATGACGATCTCCGACCGCGAAGGAGCGTTTAACGCTCAGGACCTTATCAACACTGTCTTGAACAAGACCGCCCGCATTCGGAGCGGGAAGCACGGCACACGCTACTCCGAGCCGCTGCCACCCGGTAGCCCTGCCCGCCTTCTGTCGATCGAGATTGGAGATTTCTCGAAGCATCAGCAGCGGCGCAGATTGAAGTCCACCACCATCAAGGACTACACCCGCACCTTGAGCTTGCTGCTGCTGACGTGCGGCGATATACCCGTTTCGCGCATTGACCACACACACGTCGAGCGCTTCTGGGATCTCCTGCGATGGGCTCCCTCTGCTTTGCTCCAGGATGAGAAGCTTCGCGCGATGACCGTCGACGAGGTGATCGCCTTGGGGCAAGCAAACGGAGTGCAAGGGGTGTCAGAGGCCACGCTCAGTAAGCACAACCTTTGCCTGAACAACTTCTTCCTGCGCCTAGTGGCCACCCGCGCCATTCCCGGCAACCCGATGGCGGCCATGGGGAAGATCAAAAAGAACTTGGTGATCGACCCTAAACGTGGCAAGAAAGCCGAGCGCTTCTTGGAGGAGTCCGAGCTTCAGAAGATCTTCGAGCCAGAGACGTTCCTCACTTGGGCCAAGAAGTGGCCCCACCGCTGGTGGATCCCCATCTTGGCTCTCTACAGCGGCGCGCGTGTCAACGAGCTCGCACAACTCAAGGTCCACGACATCGTCAATGAAGACGGTATTTGGTGTATCGCTATCCAACTCACGGTAGTCGACGACTTGGCGCATAACGAGCACTTCAAAACACGCCAGACCGTCAAAGGTGCTTCGGCCCTACGCCGCATCCCAATTCACCAAGCGGTGCTGGATGCTGGATTTATCGACTTCGTGGAAGATATCAAAGCCTGCGGTCACCCTCGATTGTTCCCCAACTTGTCTGCCGGGACGTGTGAAGCCTCGGGTGAGACCAGCGCTAGATACAGCCAAGGCCTCGTGATCCAGTTCAGTGCCTACCTAAAGAAGCTTGGCTTCGGAAAGGAGGTCGGGTTCCACGCCTTTCGTCACACTCTTGCATCCAAGCTTAAGCATGTCCTCGTCCCCCAAGAAGACATCGCCGCAATCACTGGTCACTCGGAGAACAAGCGCTTCCCTGTCTTGAATCTCTACCAAACAACTGAGAACCCGGAGGTAAGGACGCGCCAAGTGGCCGCTCTGCAACGATACAACCCACCGGTGATGCTGCCCAAGTATCAGCGCGGCCAGTTCACGAGGCAGCTTGGCAAGGACGCTAAACTCTATCCGT
>NZ_JAGXKC010000105.1:0-1634 GCF_019091045.1 Stenotrophomonas sp. GbtcB23
CAGCCTGCCCGTTCGCGCCAGCATTCCCGTGCGCAAGATCCTTGAGCCAAACCCGGGCGGTGATGACTACCCACGCATACAGGCGGCCATCGACGCGGTTGCCGCACTTGCCCAGGACAGCCGGGGCATACGCGGCGCCGTTTTGCTGCGTCGTGGCCACTACAGGCTGAGCAACTCGTTGACCATCCGATCCAGCGGCGTGGTGTTGCGCGGTGAAGGCCGGGGTGCCGATGGGACGGTGCTCCGCTCCGGCACGACCGAGCGCCAAGGCAAGATCATCGACATCGGCAACAGCGAATCCGCGGCACCGCGCCCAGCAAAAGACGTGCGCCGCACCGCAATCGACATGGACTACCTGCCTGTCGGCGCAATGCGGATCAGGGTGAAATCCGCAGCCGGCTATCGCGTGGGCGATGCCGTGGCGATCGCAAGGGAACCCAATGCCCGCTGGCTCGGCCCCGAAGGCATCGATACCGCCCGCTACCGATGGACGCCGGGCGACTACACCATGTACAGCGAACGGGTCGTCGCCGCCATCGACCATGACACGATCACCCTCGACGCCCCGATCATGGACGCCATTGATGCGCGCTTCGGTGGCGGCGGCGTCTATCGCGCGGATCCCATCCGTATCTCCCAGGTCGGCATCGAAGGCCTTCGTCTCGAGGGCAATCCCGAGACCGGCACGGTCAACGGGACTGCAGATACCGGTCCCTATGCCGCACTCCGCCTCGGTGGGGTCCGCGATTCATGGGTCCGCGATGTTACCGTGCGCTTTGTGTCGCATGGGTTCGTGACCCGTAACGGCGCCCACTTCAATACGCTGCAGGACATTTCCTATCTCGACCCGAGGTATGGCGAAACGCAGGGCGCCCGCCGCTATGTGTTCCTGTACGAGGGCAATTCCGCGTTCAACCTGATCCAGCGCTGCTACAACCAGGGCGGCAGGCATACCTTCGTCATCGGCGCACGGGTACCAGGCCCCAATGTGTTTCTGGACTGCGTGGCAATAGGCGACAGCAATGACAGTGGCCCGCATCACCGCTGGTCCACTGGCATCCTGTACGACAACACCAAGGGTTACATGCTGCGGGCACAAAACCGCCGGTACAGCGGATCTGGGCACGGTTGGGCAGGCGCGCAGCAGATGTTCTGGAACACCCAGCACGACATCTACGTCGTCCAAGCGCCGCCCTTCGCGATGAACTGGAGCGTGGGACAGGTCGGGACTGTAACACCGGGGAAGTTCCCGCCTGAAGAACCAGCTGGCATGGTGCAGTCAGTTGGCCAGGTTATGGCGCCGCGTAGTCTCTACCTGCAGCAGTTGCGTGATCGCCTCGGCGAACAGGCGGTGATTAACGTCACCACTGCGGAGCAGCGTGAGGGACGTATCTGGAGCAACCTTTCAGCTCGCGCTGGGGAGTGAGGAGAATCATTCTTCGCCGCTGTGGCTGTACCCATCACTTCATCCTACCGAGCAGATCAGCATCGACCTGAGGACTACCTGTCCCTTTTGACCCGCGCCATGGAGGCCATGGCCTGCGCCGTCACCTCTTCACTCGATGATGTCGACAGCACAAACAGAAGCTCTTCCTTGTCTGCGGGACGTGCCCAAGAGCGGGCGACGGTTTTGG